>JALSPL010000407.1 GCA_026985975.1 Anaerolineae bacterium
GATCCATTCAGCTTTTTCCACTTCCGTTCTGCCCGGCCAGATTTTTCCCTGAGCGGAAAGTTCTTCTCTGACTCCTGTCGGCACGTAGATGTTGCCATATAGTACGTGAAGCAAATCGAACTGTCCAATTGCAGCTAAATTGGTTAGTGGCGATGTATTGCTAACGACGATCACAACGTCCCCACTTTCTTCAACGTGCTGATATCAGCTTCCAGATCTTCGACATCGTAATGAACTGGAATCTTTTGCATAGCCAATGCCTGACGGAATTCCCACAGGGTCATCCCCGCCAGTTCACGAGCCTTGCCAATGGAAAGACGTCCATCTGCATAAAGACGGAGCGCTATTTCCAGCTTGAGATCGTCTGTCGTTATCCTGGCCGAATCAAGAACATCTTGTGGGATTTCAATGGTCGTCATGGTCTTCATACTCATACTTTACGTCCTCTTCGGGGGGGGGTGACAGAATGATAACGGTGAGAGATTTCGTCTCTTGTTTTTCATTATAACTTTCCCCACGTTTCTTGACAACCCGTTCTTTATCTGCGAATCGTATAATGAAAAGGAAAAATCACAACTCGAAAGGCGTAATGAAGCGTTTTATCAACACCGTGTGCAATGCCCGCAGTCTTCTGCTCCTTTGCCTTATCCCGCTTCTTCTCTGGCTCCTGATTGCCTCTGCTCTGGCCTGCCCGGCGCATCCCGATTTTCCCCTGACGCCCATCCGCCCATCCTCGCCCTGGCAGCGCAGCAATCCCGGCGCCGGGGGCTGGTTCGCAACCGTGGCCGCGGGCCCGGACGGCATGATCCTGGCGGCCAGCGACCTCAGCGGCTTCTACCGCTCGCAGGATCGCGGCGCGAGCTGGGATGTCATCGGCGCGGCCCAGGGCCTGAAGACCACCCACGCCAGCGCTATCGGCTTCCATCCCACCGACCCGAATGTCATCTTGCTGGGCACGGAAGAGGGCATTTATCGCAGCGTCAATCGGGGCGATTGGGTGGAGCAGGTGTTGGCGGATGGCTATATCACCGACATCAAACTCTCGCCCGCCGACCCCGCCACCGGCTACGCGGCTTACCACACCGTGTGGGACGCCGCGGATGGGCGGGTGTACAAAACCACGGACGGAGGCCGCACCTGGGCCCGGGTCAGCCAGAACCTGCCCGGCGGTCTGCGCATCCTCAAGCTGATTTTGGATCCCCGCGACGCGGATGTCCTCTATCTGTTTTCGGGGGAGGGACGCTTCGCGTCGGGGCCCGCGGTCGCGTATCGCAGCGGGGATGGCGGCGTGCATTGGACGCAGATGGCCGCGGGCCCCGGTGAGGTCATGGATGTGGCGGTCTCGCCCGACGTGGCCAACCAGGTCTTCCTCACCATCTACGACAGCGATCCCGACGGGCCCGGCTGGCTCTATCGCAGCGATGATGGCGGCGTCACCTGGACCCAGATCGCGCATCGGGGCGGGCGCATCTGGCTGGTTCCGGGGCAGCCCGATCTCATCCGTCTGGTCGATCCCTTCCATCAATTTCCCTGGGACGACCGCAACGGCGTGTGGGAGAGCGGGGATGGCGGGGCGACCTGGACGCAGGTGGGGCGAGTGGCGGATTGGGATACGGGCTGGACAGATGCGCAATGGGCCTACACCACCGACATCCGCTCCCTGGGCGATGATCTTTCCGACCCCGACTGGCTGCATTGGGCCACCAGCCAGTTCATCTTCGCCACCGATGACGGCGGACGTCAGTTCTTCAATCAGTTCACGGATGAGACGGCGCCGGGGCAATGGCGCTCTCATGGCGTGGACAACGTGGTTATGTTTCAGATGGCCATCAGCGCCAGCGAGCCTCAGCACATCTATCTGGGCTATTTCGATTTGGGCTGCTGGCGCAGCGCCGATGGCGGCGATTCGTGGGAGAACTGCAACGACGTGGCCAGCAGCGGCGGTTGGGAGGGTAGCGGCGGCAATGTCACGGCCCTGGTTGCGGATCCCGCCCGGCCCGGCGTGGTGTGGACCGCCCAATCCCCCTCGCCCGACGAGCCGGGGCATTTGCTGCGCAGCGATGATTATG
>JALSPL010000408.1 GCA_026985975.1 Anaerolineae bacterium
GGGCGCGAGAGATGGCCCGGCGTATCAATGAATTCATGTCGCAGCGCGAGGGCAGCCTGCTGATCAAGACCATCGCCATCGGCGGCTTCGAGCAACGCGAGACTTACGAGGTGCAGGTGAAGGTGCGGGCCAGCGATCTGGCTGCGGTGGAAAAACGCCTGCAAGAGCTGGGGCTGGAGGTGATCAAGCACTCGGTGCGCCAGCAATTCGACACCTACTTCATCTTCGAAGGGGGCGACAACCGCTATTTGCGCTATCGCGAGGATAATCAACTGGTGGGGCCCGAGGGCGCCGGGCCCACGGGCCTGACCGTGCAGCCCTCCTACACCCTGACGCTGATGGAGGGCATTGTTGAGCGGGAATACCAGGATTCCATCATCCTCTCCCGCTCCCGTTACACCGCCCAGGCCACCTACTCCCTGCGCTTCTATCGCGAATACTTCCATCCCGATAAAGAAATCGAGGTGGTGAAATGGCGCACCCGCTATCGGGTGCTCTACCAAGGCGATGAATTCGCCATCAACCTGGATAACATCACCCGGCCCCAGGGCCTGGGCAGCTTCGTCGAGATCAAAGCCCGCACCTGGTCGGCCAGCGACGCCGAAAAGAAAGCGGGTCTCATCTCCAAACTGCTGCGCGAGCTGGGCCTGAACCCCGAAGCCAGCGTCCGCGCCGAATACACGCAAATGGCCCAACAGGCCACGCTGTAGAATATCTGGCGTCTGCAAGACAGGGCGGGATGATCCAGTGAGCCCAATGCACAGTTTGCAGTACACAGCGCCCGCCAGATTATAAACCCGGCTTGGAGCAAATCATCGTCTTCCGTCCATCGTCAGATAAAGGCCATGCGCGCCATTTACATCGATAAAAACATTCCCCGCATGTTGGCGGTGAAGGCGCTGAAGCCGCTCTGGCCCGGCGTCACCCTCTCGCAGCTTTCCTCCGCCCGCTTCGCGGATGTGGGCGAGCCTGAATTGCCCGGGCCTCGCTGGCTGCGGGTGCAGAATCGCATGTGCGGCATCTGCGGCAGCGCTCTGGCGTTGCTGCATGTGGAGGCTACGCCCGACATCGCACCCGCGGCGTTGCCCGGCATCCAGCGATTCTATCTGGGGCACGAGGTGGTGAGCGTGGTGACCGAGGTCGGGCCCGGCGTCACCCGCTTTCGGGTGGGAGATCGGGTGGTGATGGACACCCGCTTCCAGGGCGCGCATTGCCTGAGCCAGGAGATCGAGCCGCCCTGCCGGCATTGTCAGGCGGGGAATTTCATGCTGTGCGAGAACGCATCGGCCAATATCGGCCCGCGCTGGGTTGGCGGGGGCTGGGGCGACGGCTACACCGCCCACGAAACCGAAGTCTACCCCGCACCCGACGATCTTAGCGATGAGCAGGCGATGATGATCGAGCCGCTGTCGGTGGGCGTACGCGCTGCGCTGCGGCGCTTGCCCGGCCCGGGCGAGAAGGCGTTGGTGCTGGGCGCGGGCGTCATCGGCCTGACGGTGGTGCAGGCGCTGCGCGCACTCTCGCCGCGGGCGCACATCTCGGTCATGGCCCGCTACGAACATCAGGCGGCCATGGCCCGCCAGATGGGTGCGGATGTCATCATCGGGCGAGAGGAGGATCCCTTCGAGGCCACGGCCAGCATCACCGGAGCGAAGCTCTATGCGGGCCTGTTCGGCAATCGCATGTTGCTGGGCGGCTTCGATGTCATCTACGATTGCGTAGGCTCGGCCCAAACCACAACAGATAGTCTGCGCATGGTCCGGGCCGGGGGCGCCGTGGTGATGGTGGGCATCAAATTTGCGCCCCTCAAAACAGACTTAACGCCGGTGTGGTATCAGGAGGTGGCCCTCATCGGTGCGTATGCTCATGGGATGGAAACATGGCAGGGGCGACGCCGCCACACCTATGACATCGTCATCGAGCTGCTGCGGGCGGGCAAGCTGGAATCCGAAGCGCTCATCACCCACCGCTTTCCGCTGGCGCAGTGGCGGCGGGCCATCCACACGGCCCAGGACAAAAGCACCGGCGCCATCAAGGTGGCGTTTGATTATCGCGGGG
>JALSPL010000409.1 GCA_026985975.1 Anaerolineae bacterium
GGCCGAAATGAACAGGATCGAAGGTGCCGCCCAGGAGTCCGATGCGCGCCATGAGAAAATTAGAATAGGTGGTATGGGATAGTCGTTGTTGGAATCAGTCGTAGAAATAATCGTCTTGCCATTCCAGTGCGGTGTCGCCGATGATGACCGTGTCGCCATTTTCGACGCCCGCCTTTTCCAGGGCTTCGGCTACGCCGATGGCTTCCATGATGCGGTGGAAACGCATGGCGGCCTCGTAATAATCCCAGTTGGTCATGGCCGCGGCTCGCTCGATGCGCTTGCCGCGCACCACCCAGCCCGCGGGCGTTTTTTCGATGTCGAATACATCTTCATCCACCGGCTGCAGGATGGGCATGGCCTTTTTGCGTTCTATGGGCGGCAGCTCTTTGAGGATGGCGACGGCCCGGCGCAGCAACGTTTGCAGATTTTCGCCTGTGGCGGCGGAGACGGGAACGGCTTCCACGCCCTGACGGGCCAGGTCATCCCGCACGTCGGGCCAGCGTTCGCGCACTTCCGGGATATCCATTTTGTTGAAGCCCACCACCTCCGGTTTATCCGCCAACTGCGGATTGAACAGCTCCAGCTCCTGCCGGATGGCCTGAAAATCTCCCAGGGGATCGGGACTGAGACCGTTGATGAGGTGAATAAGGACGCGGGTGCGCTCGATGTGGCGCAGGAAATCATCGCCCAGGCCCACGCCCGTATGCGCGCCCTCGATGAGGCCGGGGATATCGGCCAGCACGACGTCCTGATCATCCACCACGGCGACGCCCAGGTTGGGAGCCAGCGTGGTGAAGGGGTAATCAGCAATCTTGGGTTTGGCGCGAGTGACTGTGGCCAACAGCGTGCTTTTGCCGGCGTTGGGCACGCCCACAATGCCGATATCCGCAATGATTTTCAATTCCAGGCGCAGCCAGCGCTCCTCGCCCGGTTCGCCTTTCTCGGCCATGCGGGGGGTCTGATTGGTGGCGGAACGAAACGCGTAGTTGCCGCGACCGCCGCGTCCGCCCCGGGCCACCAGCATTTTCTCGCCCGGCTCCAACAATTCTCCCAGAAATTCGCCGGTGTCAGCGTCATACACCTCGGTGCCGGGAGGCACGGGCACTTCGATGGTCTTGCCGCGGGCGCCTTGTTTGTTGGAGCCGCTGCCATGCTTGCCCCGTTCGGCCTTGAAATGCACCTTGAAGGCGAAGGCGTGCAGGGTGTTATGGCGGGTGCTGGCGACAAGATAGACATCGCCGCCCTTGCCGCCGCTGCCGCCCGCCGGGCCGCCCCTGGGCACAAATTTCTCGCGGCGAAAGGCGACAACGCCATTGCCGCCGTCGCCGCCTTTGACATAAATTTTTGCGTGGTCTTTGAACATAATTTTCCAATAAAACGCCCGTCCGGCGAGGACGGGCGCTGAGGTCAGGAGTGTGGGGCCTCAATCGGTCGATTGCGCCACTTTGCTGATAAATTCCATACTGAGTTGCTTGATTTTGTCCAGCACCTCGGTGATCTCCGGATCGAGGAAGATGTGAAGTTGTTCGACGCCCTCATCGGCCCACAGAGATTCCAGTCTGGCTTTCAGCTCGCTGGCCTCCCGGGCGAGTTGGGTGATGTCGGTGGATGATGTCATTTGGCGCTCCAGCAATAATGAATAGGCTATGAGTTATTATAGCTTATCCGTTGTGTGGGGGCAACAACTTTGCCATCACCCGTCGCCAGAATCCAAAACCCCAGCCCAGGTGCATGGCGGGGAAGGCCAGCCAGATGCGGGGGAACAGCCGCCAGCCATGGCCCGCGGCCAGCGACGCAGCGGCCAGGGTGATAGCCAGCAGATAGGGCAGGAGGAGGATCAGCAGGGGCCAGGGGGTGAAAAACGCCAGCAACCCGCCCAAAACCAGGCCCGCGGTCCACGCCGCCGGGGCCAGATGCCGCAGTTGCATCGCACCGGGATGTTTGCGCCAGGTCGCGACTCGCCATGAGCCATAGCGGGCGTATTGCCGGGCCAACGCCGCCAGGCTATCCCGGGCGATGTAGATGATCCGGATGTCTGCGGCCACCAGCAGA
>JALSPL010000410.1 GCA_026985975.1 Anaerolineae bacterium
GCTCGGGCGATGCTGGCTGCTTCGCGTATCTGGCGATTATCGATAGAAGTCATAGCGTCGAGGAAAGTAAAGAGGGATAAGGTGACCTTATTCCAAGTTGTGAATGTAGTATACACCCGAACATCACCGTTGTCAACCCCCAAAGCATTAGCGTTGTATATGATCCATCATTGGCTCTCATGAAAAAAGGCCGGAATCAACAGCGGCGGCAGAGAAAACAGCAAAAATGATGGGGTTTCACCCGATTTTTCTTGACGAAACCCTAATGTTTTCCTTTGCGGCTTTGTGACTTTGCGTGAGATTAATCTTTTTTCAGTCGATCCATCATTTCGTGGTCAGCGTTCGCAAAATGCGATGGGCGGCGGCGGCGGCGCCAAAGCCGTTGTCGATATTCACCACGGTGACGCCCGGCGCGCAAGCAGTCAGCATGCCCAAAAGGGCGCTGAGTCCGCCGAAATTGGCGCCATAGCCCACGCTGGTGGGCACGGCGATGATGGGGGTGGCGATGCGCCCGCCCACGACGCTGGGCAGCGCTCCTTCCATGCCCGCCACCACCACGCAGACCGCCGCTTTCCGCAGGACATCCTCCACGGCAAACAGGCGATGAATGCCCGCCACGCCCACATCGGTGACCCGTTCCACCTGCCAGCCCGCCCACTCCAGGGACAGGGCGGCTTCTTCGGCCACAGGTAGATCGCTGGTGCCGGCGCAGACAACGGCTGCGTATGGGGCGTCTGTGGCGGGCTGGCGCAAGGGCTCGCCCACGGTAATGAGCCGGGCCAGGGCGTGATAGCGGGCCTGGGGCAGGACATCCTGCACGGCGGCGAAATGCGCTGCATCCGCGCGGGTGGCCAGCGCCGAGCCCGCCTTCTCGTATAACGCCGCCAGGATGATGGCGACCTGCTCGGGCGTTTTGCTCTCGGCGTAGACGACTTCCGGCAGACCGTTGCGGGCCTGGCGGTCGTGGTCCAGATTGGCGAAATCATCAAGGTTGCTCATGTTGCCAACGCCTCATTCATGCTGCCAGAACGGAATCCCTCCAGATCGAGGGTGATGTAGGTGAAGCCCAGGGATTTGAAATAGGCGACCAGCTCCTGGCGCAGAGCCATGATGGCGGGGATCTGGGCGACGGGCACTTCGATGCGAATCAGTTTTTTATCCTGCACCCGCACCCGCAGTTGGATGAAACCGCGTTCTCGCAGCCAGCGCTCGGCCCGATCCACCCGGCTCAGCTTTGCCTCGTCGATGCCGACGCCGTAGGCGAAACGGGAGGCGAGACAGGCGGCCGAGGGTTTATCCCACACGCTGAGACCCAACTGTCGGGCCGCGGTGCGGATGTCGGTTTTTGTGAATCCTGCCTCTTTCAGAGGGCTGCGCACGCTGTGCTCCCGGCCCGCTTGCTGGCCCGGGCGAAAATCGCCAACGTCATCGACATTGTAGCCATCCAGCAAATAGCGATAGCCATCCGCCGCGGCCACAGCATCCAGCGTCTCCCACAGCGTATCCTTGCAGAAATAACAGCGGTTGAGGGGGTTGGACGCGTAGCGTGGATCTTCGACCTCATGGGTCTCCACAAAACGATGAACGCCGCCGATTTCAGCGACCAATCGTTGAATATCCTCCCGCTCCCAGGTGGGCAGCGAGGGCGACAGCGCGGTAACAGCCAGGGCGTCGGCGCCCAGCTCCTGATGAGCGATCATCCACAGCAGGGCGGAATCGACGCCGCCAGAAAAAGCGATGATCACCCGCGCCATCTCGCGCAGCAGCCTGCGCAGCCGGGCCATTTTTTCTTCCAGCAGTGGATCTGTCGCCGGAACTGTGTCAATTGTGTGTGTGGTAGTCATAAGCCTCATTCGTGATTTGATTTCTTCAAACCTCCCCATTATTCACATTTTCCCTGATTTGACCAATTACAGCTGGTGACAGATGCGACGCCATTCACAAGCGCGTCGCATCCAAATGTCCTATATCGCCAGCGGCGTATCGCCTATGGCCTCGGCGTCGGCGGGCTGAAAATCGTCCACAGGCAGGCCCGCTTGCTCGCGA
>JALSPL010000411.1 GCA_026985975.1 Anaerolineae bacterium
CCCATGCCCATGTAAACGCCGGGGTGGTTCGCGGCCAGTTCGGGATAGGTCTCGAAGACCAGCCCGCCCATGGGCACGGCGCTCATGCTCTCGATGCCGCCGGCCACGATGATCTCATCATAGCCGGCCTGGATGCGCTGGGCGGCCAGGGCGATGGTTTGCAGGCCCGAGGAGCAGAAGCGGTTGACGGTCATGCCGGTGACGGTATTGGGCCAGCCCGCGGCGTGCACCACGATGCGGCCCAGATTCATGCCCTGCTTGCCCTCGGGAAAGGCGCAGCCGATGATCACATCTTCGATCATCTCGGGGGTGACGCCGGGCGTGCGGTTGAGAAGCTCTTGCAGGACGGTTTTGCCCAGAGTCTCCGGGCGGGTGTTGCGCAGCGTGCCTTTGGGCGCTTTGCCCACGGGCGTACGCACGGCGGAGACGATTACAGCTTCGTGTGTCATAGGGGTAACTCCTTCGAAATTGAAAGGAAGCGTTATTTCCAATAGTTTGAGGGGACTAGGTAATGCGTAATGCGTAATGCGAAATTCGTAATGCGAAATTCGTAATGCGTAATGCGTAATTCGTAAATCGCAACGCATTACGTTTTTACGCATTACGTTTTACGCATTATATTGATGCGTGCGGCCAAATTGCACGACCGATCAAAGTCAATTGCGGAGAGGCTTGCCTGTTTGCAGCATGTGCCACATGCGGGCCTGGCTCAGAGGCTCGCCCGCCAGCGAGAGGAAGGCTTCGCGCTCCAGATCCAGAATGTATTGCTCATCCACCCATTGCGGGCGGGTGAGATCGCCGCCGGTGATGACGAAGGAGAGCTTGCGAGCGATCTTGGCGTCGTGCTCGCTGATATAGCCCGCC
Source organism: Anaerolineae bacterium (assembly GCA_026985975.1). Taxonomy (GTDB): domain Bacteria; phylum Chloroflexota; class Anaerolineae; order J102; family J102; genus M2005. The sequence goes on from JALSPL010000411.1 coordinate 865, forward strand.
TCTTTCTGCATCTCGATGAAGACCTCCAGCACCGCATACATGTCGCGGCCGGTGGCGTAGCAGTTCTTGGCCTCGAACGACGGGCGATAGCCCTGTTGTAGCATGGCCAGAACTTCGTTCTTGGCCTCGGCGATGAGGAAATCTTTGTTCATCACAATGCGATCACAATTGCTCAGGAAGCCGATATCCCGGGCTTCGGCGGCGCTGGTGGAAACCTGAGCGGTGGCGATGGTGAGAGCCGCCTTTTCCACATACTTCTGCAAGCCCGGATGCTGCACCTTCGCGGCCGGGGAGATGACCCGGCGCACCATCTCTTTGGTGCCGCCGCCGGCGGGAATGATGCCCACGCCCACCTCGGGCAGGCCCATGTAAGTCTCGGCCGCGGCCACGATGCGATCGGCGGCCAAGCTGATCTCGGTTCCGCCCCCCAGGGTGACGGCAAAGGGCGCGGCAACGATGGGCTTGGCGCAGCCGGTGAACACTTGGCGCATGTTTTGCAGATAACGGCTGAGCTCATCCAGCGTGTCCCAGTTGCCCTGCTGCGCGTTCATGGCGATGAGGAAGACATTGGCTCCGGCCGAGAAGAACTCGCCCTGATTGCCGATGACCAGCCCGTCGAAATCGGTCTCCAGCCGGGCCAGGGCCTTTTGCACCATATCGAACACGTCGGTGTCCAGCATGTTCATCACCCGACCCGTGGGGGTCTTGGCGTGGAACTCCAGCAGCAACACGCCGTCACCCAGATCCACCAGCGAGGCGCTGGCGTTGGCGGCCACCACTCGATTTTCTTCCTGCTTCAGCTCGTCCAGCACGATGAGCTTGGGATTGGTGACGATGTCGGTGTAGCCTTTGCCCACCACCCAGCGCTGTTTTTTGCCATTTTGGGTGCGATAGAAGCTGTCGCCGCCCTGGGCCAGCATCTCTTTCACCCAGTCGGCCACGGGGATGTCTTCTTCTTCCATGCGGGCCACGGTCTCGGCCACGCCCAGGATGTCCCAGGTCTCGAAAGGCCCGATCTCCCAACTGAAGCCCCATTTCATGGCGTTGTCCACAGCCATGGGGTCGTCGGAGACTTCGGGGATGATGGCTGCGGCGTAGCTCATGGTGCGAGAAAGCGTATACCAAACGAATTTGCCCGCCCGGTCATCCAACTGCACCAGCGCGGGCAGACGTTCGGGC
>JALSPL010000412.1 GCA_026985975.1 Anaerolineae bacterium
TGTTACTATCCATTTGCTTTGGGCTCCATTTTCGTCATGGCTATGGTTGAAATGGATTGGATAGTAACACATTTTTCCTTAACTTAATGACATTGAGTGAGCAGTAAGCAGTTCACTGGCGTTGGGGATGAGACGAAGTTCGGCGACTGCCATTGCCATCTTCGTCGATGTTAGTCGATTTTATAAACGGGCCCGGGTTCGCGGGCGATGACGTATTTCATGCCGCCCACCGAGCGGGCCATGCCTTTCAGCTCCATCATGGCCAGGGCGCTGCTGACCTGCTGCACGGGCAGGCCCGCTGCGCGGCGGATGTCATCCACATGCCGGGGCTCGGACCCCAGCAGATCCAGCAATTGGGCCTCGACGGGGTCGTCGGGCAGGGCCAGGCGGGCGTCCACATATTGCGCCACCTGGGTCAGATTCAGGGCTTCGAGGATGTCGTTGATTTCGGTGACGGGCGTGGCGCCGTCCTTGATCAGCCGGTTGGGGCCCTCGCTGTTGGGAGAAAGGATGCCGCCGGGCACGGCGAAGACCTCGCGGCCCTGTTCCAGCGCCTGTTTGGCGGTGATGATGGCGCCTGAATTCCAGGGGCATTCCACCACCAGCACGCCCAGGCTCAGCCCGCTTATGATGCGGTTGCGGGCGGGAAAGTTACGGGCGTCGGGCGGCGCGCCCAGGGGCTGTTCGCTGATGAGGGCGCCATTTTGGATGATTTCGGCCGCGAGTTGGCGATGTTCGGGGGGATAAACCTGGTCCAGGCCGTTGGCCAGCACGGCGATGGTGCGCCCGCCCGCATCCAGCGCCGCCCGGTGCGCAGCCGCATCGATGCCCCGGGCCAGGCCGCTGATGATGACCACGCCCGACCGGGCCAGATCGGCTGTGAGTTTGCGGGCGACTTCCTTGCCATAGGTGGTGGCGCGGCGGGTGCCCACCACGGCCACGGCCCACTCATCCTCGGGCAGCAGCTCGCCGCGCAGAAAGAGCACGGGGGGCGGGGCGTCGATGCGGCGCAGGCTGGCGGGATAATCGGGGTCGTCCCAGGTGAGGGCGCGCGCGCCCGACTTTTGCAGCCGGGCCAGTTCCGCGTCCAGGTTCAGGGTTTCGCGGGCCGCCAGCAGGTTACGCAGCGCCCGTTGGTCCAATCCGACTGCCATCAGCGCCGATTTGGGCGCAAGCCAGGCTGCTTCGACATCGCCGAAGACATCCAGCAACGCCCGCAGCTTCTTGGCCCCCACGCCCGGGACCTTGTTGAATCCAAGCCAGTATTTCAGCATGATCGGCAAAAATGACCCGCCGGGAGTGCGGCGGGCGGGGGGGTGATGATTGGAGAGGATAGACGGGATGGCGGGGTTTTGTCAAGCCACGTGTACTGAACCCGGGGAGGGGACGCCTCCAACTGAGATAGGACACACCCATGTGTTTTTACAGCTTCTCCTGAAATTCTTCCACAGACATTCTTGCCTGTTTCAGTATATGCGACAGGGTTGATCGCTTGATCGGTTTATGTGCGGGTATCGTTAGCTTCAGCACGCCATCTGAACTGTGCTTTTGCATTCTGATGTGGGAGCCGCGCTGACGAACGACAAACCACCCATCTCTTTGCAGAGCTCTCACCACCTTGTCATAGTTCAGGCTTGGAACCTTGCTCATAACGCCAGTTCAAGTTTCTCTGCGTGAGGAATCATCCAGGTTTCGTCATCAATTGGTTCCAGATACAGCTTGATGGCTTCCTTTATATTTCTGATGGCTTCCTCTTTCGTGTCGCCTTCCGAGATGCAGCCCGGCAGAGATGGAACGATTGCAGTGTATCCTCCTTCGTCGCTCGGTTCGAGATAAACTTGTATTCGCATGGCAATTCCTCTGCTTATGAATTCATGGTGATTTTGCACAGGGAAAAACGCTGGCATTGGAGGCTAAAGGTTTATTTATCGCCATATTGGAGATGGGTATCCCCAACGTTTTCAGACGGCAATTGATTCGTCTCTTGTCTGTCATTCTATCAGATATGTTTCGACCGGACAACACAATTGCTGATTTTGGCGT
>JALSPL010000413.1 GCA_026985975.1 Anaerolineae bacterium
CTTGTTCAAGAGGGTAGGCGGTGTGATGCAGGGGCGTGAGCTCGCCTGCTGCAAAAGCCGCGGCCAGTTCCGACAGCATCTCATGGATCAGTTCCGGCTGCTCGGCCGAGAGCGCATCCAGGGCGATGATGTGATAGGCGACGTCGGGCCGGAGCTCCGCCATCTTTTCGGGCGGCCAGATGTCCACCTTGCCGATCTCGAGAAATCGCCCGTTTTGGGCCAGCATCTTGAGATTGGCCGGGATGTAATCCCCCGCCAGCGAATTGAGCACCAGATCCACGCCCTGGCCATTGCTGTCAGCCAGGACGCGGTCGGCGAAGTCCAGGGAGCGAGAATTGTATACATGCTGCACGCCGACGTCCCGCAAATATGCACGCTTCGCGTCGGTCCCGGCAGCGCCGAAAATCTCCGCGTCGGCGCGCTGCGCCAGTTGCACCGCGGCCAGGCCCACGCCGCCGCTGGCGGAATGGATGAACACCCGCTCGCCCGCCTGCATTTCGCCCAGCCGGTTGAGCGCGTAGTGGGCGGTGAGGAAGGCGATGGGAATGGTGGCGGCCTCGGCGAAAGTCAGGTTCTCGGGCTTTTTCACCACCAGCCGGGCGTCGGTGATGGCGTAGCTGGCGAAGCTGGCGGGTGCGATGCCCATCACGGCGTCGCCCACCTGCATGGTCTCCACGCCCGGACCCACCGCCGACACAACGCCCGCGCATTCGCCGCCCAGCGGGCCGGGATCGCCCGGATACAGGCCCATGGCGTTCATCACGTCGCGGAAGTTCAGGCCTGTGGCCCGCACCTGAATCTCTATCTGGCCGGGGCCGGGCCGCGTGCGCTGCAAAGGCGACAGGGTGAGATGGCTGAGCTGGCCCCGCTGCGGGATCTCCAGCCGCTGCAAGTCTTCCGGCGCTGCGACATCAGGTGCGTAGCGAACGAGGCGGGCGACGAAGCGTCCATCCGGGCGCAGGGCGATGCGATTTTCGGCGTCATCCGCCAGTAATTCGTTGATGAGCTCGGGCAGCAGGGCCGCGGGCTCATCGGGCAGATCGATGAGCGTCGGGGACAGTTCGGGATGCTCCAGGGCGGCAACCGCGCCGAAACCCCACAACGGCGACGCGGCCGCTTTCACCGCCATGCCGCCCGCGGTCTGAGTCCGGGCCGTGAGCAGATACAGCCGGGGCTTTTCCCGCCATCCCGCCAGCAATAATTTTTGGGTGAGATGCAGCGCGCCGGCCAACGCGGTGCGGCCTTGCTCATCCGCATCCAGTCCCCAGGCGTAGATCGCGCCGCGCGGGGGCAGTGGGTGCTGGGGTTGCAATGCGGCCAGCAAACGCTCGAAATCATCAGGATCGAAAGGATTAAGGGTCCAGGCTGCGGGGGTGGAGCCGAAGGTCTCGCCCCGTTTCACCATCGTCACGGAGTCGCCGCCCGCCTCCAGACCATGGGCCAGGGCCCGGGCTACGCCCGATCCATCGCCAAAAATCAGCCACCAACCCGCCTCGGCGGACAGGGATGCGGCGGCGGTCAGAGGTTGGGGCCGCCAATCCAGCCGATACAGCCAATCGTCAATGCGCTGCCGACTGAGACCGCGCAGCAAGGCGTCGGCGGAAACCGGGGCGACCTGCAACCCCCGCACATCGACCAGCGCCCGCCCGGCGTCATCCAGCAACCGCACATCGGCGATGACCAGATCGCCCGGGGCCTGGGGTCGCAGGGTGACGTGGCTCCAGAAAACCCGGTTTTGCGGCGGCGCCAGCACCTGATAGCGCTCCACAGCCACGGGCAGGTGGATGCGATCGCCTGCATCCTCATCGCCGCCCAGGGCCGCAGCCAACACGTGAAAAGCCGCATCCAGCAGGGCGGGATGCACAAGATACTCCCGGGCGTCGCCCGCGGCCTCGGGCAGAATCAAGCGCCCCAGGGCCTGAGCCTCGCCCGACCAGGCTTCCTGCACCCCGCGAAATGCCGGGCCATAGCGCAGACCATGCCCGGCCAGCGTCTCGTAAAAGGTCTTGATATCCACCGGCTTGTCGCAGGCGAGACG
>JALSPL010000414.1 GCA_026985975.1 Anaerolineae bacterium
AATATCTGACGCTGTTGCGCGATGTCTTTCGGGAAACCTGGCGCGTGCTGGTGTTGGGCGGCCGGGCCTGCATCAATGTGGCCAATCTGGGCCGCAAGCCTTACATCCCCATGGCCAGCTTTATCAATCAGATGATGATCGAGGAGGGGTTCTTGATGCGGGGGGAAATCATCTGGGACAAAGGAAGCAGCGCCGGGTCATCCACCGCCTGGGGAAGCTGGCAATCGGCCAGCAATCCCATCATCCGCGACGTCCATGAATATATTCTGGTGTTTTCAAAAGGGCGTTTCAAACGGGAGCGTTTGGGCCGGGAGAACACCATTTCCCGCGAGGAATTTTTGGAATACACCAAAAGCGTATGGCGTTTTCCCACTGTTTCGGCTCGTCGCGTTGGTCATCCCGCCCCCTTCCCGGTGGAATTGCCCCGGCGTCTGATCCAGCTTTACACTTTTGCGGATGAAATCGTGCTGGATCCTTTTATGGGCAGCGGCTCGACAGCCCTGGCCGCACTGGATTCGGGGCGGCATTTTGTGGGCTATGACATCAGTGAGGATTACGTGGCCCTGGCCCGCAACCGTATCGCAGTTTTTCGCAAAGAAAAAGAGCCGGAAGCATGACGTCCGGCTCGTGATGGGGGCGAGATCTGGCTATTCGGCGCTGATGGGAGGCTGGGCCTGATCCGGCGGGCATACCACGCCATGACCTTTTTCGTTCATATGCACCATTTGCTCTTCGCCATCGACCTCGGCCTTGACCAGATAACCCGGCGTGATGACCTGCGCATACATCATGCCCGGCTGCGGACATCCCAAAGAGGCGTCGCGCCATTCCACGCGATGAATTTCGAGAATGGTGATATCTTCCGGCGACGCGTCCAGCGTTTTGGACAAAATGGTCGTCGCCTCATCGGCCACCGATTGCATTTCGGGTGAAAGCGTAGCTTCGGGGGTGGGCTTGGTTTCGGACATGATGGATTCAGGTTCTGCTGTGGGCTTCGTCATTTGCGTTGGCGCCGGGGCGGACGCCGAGTCGTTTTGTGACAGAGCGGGGGGCGCGCCGCATGCTGTCAGGGTCAGCGCTGCAACCAGGATAATGAGTGACAGGAAAATGAGTTTTCGAAACATCGGCCTTACCTCCCGTGTAAGAAAAATGAGGGTTCATCAGAGGGACGAGTAGACGCCTGCAAAGGTTCCCCGATGCTGTTGCCCGACAGTCGTGAGATTCGAAATGCGACTCCAGGAAAGCCAGTGGCGCCAGGAGTGTTCCACAAAAATTACGTAGAAATACGCATTGCTTTTGGTCAGAAGAGCGATGTAAAATATGGTTACCATTTGGAGTGCTGTTATCCCTTGGCGAGGGGGATGACAGTCAATTAAAGCGAGAGGGTGTTCACAGGTGGCCAAGTGGTGAATTTTTTAGGGGTCTTATGACGAGGTGGAGCGAGGCCCGAAAAGCCTCGCTCGCCTTTTTATGCCATCAGATGGTTACGTCAACACGGCCTGGGCTGCGGCCAGACCAACGCCCGGCTCCAGCGCATAGCCAGCCTGACGCAGACCCGCTTCCACCGCGCCCAGCGCAGTCAGCACATCGGCCCGGCTGGCCGCACCCATGTGCCCGATGCGGAAATACTCGCCCTTGATGGCGGGATGCAGGCCGCCCGCCAGGATGGCGCCGTTGGCCCGCACTGCTTTGAGAAAACCCGCATCCACGCCTTCGGGGTAACGGGGGCAGGTGAGGGTGTGAGCGGCGTGAGCCATATCGGTGGGAACCTGTCCCAGGCCCATAGCCTCGATTCCCGCCTTGATAGCATTGCTCAGAAGTGCGTGCCGGGCGAAGACGTTCTCCATGCCTTCATCCAGAATCTGACGCAGGCTGACAGCCAGTGCCATGACAAGATTCACCGCGGGCGTGCCAAAATAACTGGCCTTGCGGGCTTCGTAGGCCTGCATGATGGGCAGCCAGGAACCCCAATCGCTGTAATAACTCCCCACCGGGCGGCTGCGCCCGCGCCATTTGGCTAGGGCCGCAGGTGACGCC
>JALSPL010000415.1 GCA_026985975.1 Anaerolineae bacterium
ACGCAGTTTTACCCAGATTGCTACGGATAATCTCTCTCGTGGAGACGAAGATAGACGAAAATGGACGATTTTCTTCGTCAATCTTCGTCCTTTCGTCTATTTTCGTCAGCAAATTGGATATAACACGCACAAATCCAGGCACAACTTCATTTTCGCCAGTCTCCAGATTTTTAGATAAGGAGAAGTCGAGATAGCGCCATGTTATCCTAGGAGACATCCATGCGTGAATTGATCTATTCAAACAATCGCCTTCATGAGGAGGTGGAGGCGGATAGCGGCTATGACATCGCCGTGATAGGCCTTGCCGGGCGTTTTCCCGGCGCTGAATCCATCGAGGCCTTTTGGCAAAACCTTGTTCAGGGCGTTGAATCGATTCGCTTTTTTACCGAGGAGGAGATGCAGGAGGCGGGCGTTGAACCCAGTCTGCTGGCGCATCCTCACTATGTCAACGCGGGCGGACATCTGGAAGGGGCGGATCTTTTTGATTCTAATTTTTTCGGATTTTATCCCCGCGAAGCGGATATCCTGGATCCCCAGCATCGTATTTTCCTGGAGGTGGCCTGGGAGGCTATCGAGCGGGCGGGGTACAATCCTGATGCGTATAGCGAGCCCATCGGCCTGTTTGCGGGCATGAGCATGGGCTCATATATCTACTTCAACTTGATGCAGAATCGCGCGATACGCGAGATGGTGCAGCCTTATCAGTTGCCTCTCAGCAGCGACAAGGATTTTCTGACGACTCGGGTGTCATACAAACTGAATCTCAAAGGCCCGAGCGTAACTGTGCAGACGGCCTGCTCCACCTCGTTGGTGGCGGTGCATCTGGCCTGTCAGTCGCTCATCAATTATGAATGCGATATGGCTCTGGCTGGCGGCGTCTCTGTGCGCATTCCGCAAAAATCAGGTTATCTCTACCAGGAAGGAGGCATTCTCTCGCCCGACGGGCATTGCCGGCCCTTCTCCGTCGACGCCAGGGGTACAGTCAGCGGCGAGGGCGCGGGCGTGGTGGTGCTGAAACGCCTGGAAGACGCGCTGCGGGATGGCGATTCCATCTATGCGGTTATCAAAGGCGCCGCCATCAACAACGATGGCGCCGGGAAGGTTGGCTACACTGCTCCCAGTGTGGACGGCCAGGCGCGGGTCATCGCCAACGCCCAGGCGCTGGCCGGGATCGATCCCGCCACCATCACCTACATCGAAGCCCACGGCACCGGCACCATGTTGGGCGATCCCATCGAGATCGAGGCGCTATCGCAGGTTTTTCGTGAGCATACCGACGAAAAACAGTTCTGCGCCATCGGTTCCGTCAAGGCCAATATCGGACATCTGGATGCGGCCGCGGGCATTGCGGGCCTGATCAAGACCGTTTTGGCGCTGCATCATAAACAGATTCCTCCTTCTATCAACTACGCCGCCCCGAATCCTCAAATCGATTTCGAGAACAGCCCATTTTATGTGCAAGACAGGCTCACCGATTGGGTGACGGATCGATTGCCCCGTCGCGCGGGCGTGAGCTCTTTCGGCATGGGCGGAACCAACGCCCATGCCGTGTTGGAAGAAGCCCCGGCACGCCCGCCTTCCGGCCCCTCTCGCGCCTGGCAGCTCATCACCCTTTCCACCCGCACGCCCGCGGCCATGGAGCAGGCCACCGACAATCTGGCGGCTCATTTTCGTCAGCACGCGGATATGAATTTTGCCGATGCCGCCTACACCCTCAAAATCGGGCGGAAAACTTTCAAGCATCGGCGGATGCTGGTGGCGAGGGACGCCGCCGAGGCCGCGACCATTCTCGAAAATCGTGAAGCCGGGCGTCTGTTTGACGCCACTGAGGAATTCGAGGGACGGCCTGTGGCCTTCATGTTCAGCGGGCAGGGCGCGCAGTATGTGAACATGGCCCGGGATCTGTATGAAAATGAACCTGTTTTCGCCGAACAGGTGGATCGTTGCGCGGATTTGCTGCGCCCGCATCTGGATAGAGATATCCGTCGCCTTATCTTTCCCCGGGCGGGCGCAGAGGATGCGGCCGCGGAGATGCTGAATCAGACCCGATACACACAGCCCGCGCTTTTCGTCGTCGAATACGCTCTGGCCCAATTGTGGATGCACTGGGGCGTGCAACCCCAGGCCATGATCGGCCAGAGCATCGGCGAGTATGTCGCCGCCACGCTGGCGGGCGTCTTTCGTCTGGAAGCGGCGCTGGAGCTGGTGGCGGCCCGGGGACGACTCATGCAAAGCATGCCGCCCGGCGCCATGCTCAGCGTGCAGATGTCCGAGGCGGATATCGCGCCTTATCTGGCCGAGGATCAACGGCTCTCCCTGGCCGGGATCAACGCCCCGGCGCTGGTGGTGGCGTCCGGGCCTTTCGAGGCGGTGGACGAACTGGAGCAACGACTGGATGAGGCGGGCTACGGCGTACGCCGTCTGCACACCTCTCACGCCTTCCACTCCCACATGATGACGCCTATTCTGGCTCCCTTCGCCGAGCTGGTGCGGCGGCTTGATCCGCAGCCGCCGCAGGCCCCCTTTGTTTCCAATGTCAGCGGCGACTGGATTACGCCCGAGCAGGCGACCGATCCGGCCTACTGGGCCCAGCATCTGCGCCAGGCCGTGCGCTTTGCCGAAGGCGTGAAATTGCTGCTTCAAGAGCCCTACATGGCGCTGCTGGAAGTCGGGCCGGGCAACACCCTTTCTCGGCTGGCGCAGTGGAACACCGGCCCAGGCGATCGACGCATCATTTTGCACAGCCTGCGCCATCCCCGCACCCGGCGGGATGATCAAGCCTTCCTGCTGGAAACGCTGGGCCAGTTGTGGATGGCCGGAGTCGCGATCGATTGGGAGGCGTTTTATGAGGGAGAGGTGCGTTATCGCATCCCTCTGCCCACCTATCCTTTCCAGCGGCAGCGTCACTGGATTGGGCCTGACATGCCGGGAGAGAGGATGAGCGTCGCCGACGATATAGGCCTGAGCAAGCGTCAGGATGTTTCTCAATGGCTTTACACCCCGGCATGGCGGCGGGCGCCCATCACGGGCGATTTGCCCCGCGCCAATGACGATCACGCTCCCTGGCTTATTTTTCGGGACAATCTGGGCGATCCCATGGCCCAGATTCTGAGAGAAGCCGGTTTCCCCGTCATCATGGCGTCGGTAGGGGAAGATTACCGGCGCGTCGATGATGAGACGTTCATCGTGAAACCGGGCCAGGAATCGCACCTGCGGGCATTATTCGAAGCGCTGGACGCAGAAGGACGTTTGCCGGAATCAATCATCATTGCCTGGAATGACGCTCCCAGAGATTTCGATGACGCCCGACAGCGGAGCATCGCCACCTTCATCTATCTCGCCAAGACGCTGTACGCCCTGAACGTGACCCGCAACATAAGCATGATATTCATCGGCCATAACGCTCTGGATTTTTCGGGCCTTTCGCAGGTGCAGCCAGCTCAGGCCATGCCCCTGGGGCCATGTAAGGTGATCCGTGAGGAATTCCCCAACATTCACTGTCGATTTCTTGATATCGATGTGCCGCCCGAGCCGGCTCTGCGTCTGAAGCTGGCCCGCAAAGTCGCCCGCGACATCATCCTGGCCGATGATGTGGTGGTGGCTTATCGCGGCGGACGGCGCTGGGTGCAGGCTTTCGAGCCCCTGCCTACGCCCCGCAACGGCGATACTCGTTTGCGTCAGCGCGGCGTCTATCTCATCACGGGCGGGTTGGGCAATATGGGACTGCTCTTCGCCCGCTATCTCGTCGAGAAAGTCGGCGCCAGGCTGGCCCTGGTGGGCCGCACGCCTCTGCCCCCGCAGGAGGAATGGGGCGCATTGCTGGATTCCGCCATGCCCGATGATCCCGTCGCCCGCAAGATACAGGCTGTGCGTCAATTGCAGAAAATGGGCGCCGAAGTGCTGGTTTTTGCAGCAGATGTCGCCGACCAGGACGCCATGTCCCGGGTCGTCAGGGAGACCATCGCCCGCTTCGGCGCGCTGCACGGCGTGTTCCATGCCGCCGGCCTGGTGGGATTGCAAGCGCTGGCCCCGCTGGCGGAACTGGATTCCAGCCTTTGCGACCTGCACTATCGCTCAAAACTTTGGGGAACCATCAGTCTGGCCTCCGTCCTGAAAGACACGCCTCTCGATTTTGTGTTGCTGCAATCTTCCCTTTCGGCTGTCGTCGGCGGCTATGGCATGGCCGCCTATGCTGCAGTCAACGCCTTCATGGACGCTTTCGCCGTTCAACAATCTCTGCAATCCGGCGTCACCTGGATGAGCGTCAACTGGGATGGCTGGGCCTTCGACAACGGCGGGATGACCAGCCTGACGCCCGGCGGCGCCTCCGATCTGGCCATCCTGCCCGAGGAAGGCCTCCGGGTTCTGGAGCAACTGCTGGCTTATGATGATCTGCCCCAGGTGCTGGTCTCCACCACCGATGTCAACGCCAGAATACAGAGGCTGTTTGCCGTTCATAAAACAGCCCAGGAGGAGATCATTGATGAGGAGAAGCGGCGATTCGACTTGCACCCCCGTCCCGAGATGGAAACCCCCTTCGTCGCTCCCACAACGGAGTTGGAACGCGAGATCGCGTCCCTGTGGGAGCAAACCCTGGGCATCAGGCCAGTGGGCGTGGATGATGATTTCTTCGGACTCGGCGGACATTCCTTGCTGGCCACCCAGATCGTCTCCCGTCTGCGCGATCTTTATGGCGTGAGCCTGCCCCTGCGCCGTTTGTTCGAGTCGCCCACCGTGGCCGCCCTGGCCCGGCTCATCCAGGATGAACAAAGCGGCCCTGCAACTGCGTCTACAACCGAATTCGAGATAAAACCCATTCCTCGCCAGGGCGATTTACCCCTCTCGCCGGGCCAGCAGCGGCTCTGGTTCCTGGATCAACTGGATCCGGGCACGCCGCTCTATAACAACTTTGCCGCCATTCATATACAGGGGCCTATTGACATTTCTTTGCTTGACCAGAGCCTCAACGCCATCATCCGGCGTCATGAGATTCTGCGCACCACCTTCCACGAAGTGGGCGGCAGACCGGTGCAGCGCATCCATGAGGAGACGCCCCTGCATCTGTCTGTGCGGGACATCAGCAACTTGCCCGAGGATGAGCGCGAGACCCGCATCCGGGAACTGGCCATCGCCCATGCCCGCCAGCCCTTCGATCTGACCGCCGGGCCTTTGCTGCGGGCGGAAGTCCTGCGCGTGAACGATGATGAGCACGTGCTCTTCTTCACCATGCACCACATCGTCTCCGACGGCTGGTCGGTGGCCGTGCTGCTGAAAGAATTGACCACCATCTATCAGGCGCTGGCCGCGGGCGAGGAGCCAGATCTACCGTCCCTGACAATCCAATACGCCGATTTCGCCGCCTGGCAGTTGCAGCGCCTGGAATCAGAAGAGATGGCGGCGCAAGTGGCCTGGTGGCGGGAGCAATTGGCCGATATCGAACCGCTGGAACTGCCGGCCGATCGCCCGCGCCCGCCCATCCAGACCTCCTCTGGCGCCAATGAGTGGTTCGAGCTGCCCCCGGAACTCTATAAGCGCCTGACCGATTTGGCCCAGCGTCAGGGCGTTACCAGCTTCATGCTTCTGACCGCGGGGCTCTCAGCGTTGCTGCACCGCTACACCATGCAGGATGACATCGCCCTGGGCGCGCCCATCGCCAATCGCACCCGGGGGGAGACCGAAGGTCTCATCGGCTTTCTGCTCAACACGCTGGTGATCCGCACCGATCTCTCGGGCGATCCCACCTTCTCGGAGCTGCTGGCGCGGGTGAAAGAAACCACCCTGGGCGCGTATGATCATCAGGACGTCCCCTTTGAGATGTTGGTGGACGCGTTGCAACCTGCGCGGGATATGAGCCGCACGCCCCTTTTTCAGGTGATGATTGATCTCCAGCAATCACAACTTTCTCGTTTGCAGCTCCCTGGCCTGTCGCTCTCCCTGTTGCCTATAGACGACGGCACGGCCAAATTTGATATGGCATTTTCTCTGGAAGAAACGCCAGAGACCATCTCCGGCTTTGTCAATTATAATACGGACCTGTTTTATCAGGCCAGAATCCGACGGTTGATCCGGCATTTCATCCGTTTGCTGGACGCAGTCACCGCCCAACCCGATCTGCACATTTCGCAACTGCCATTGCTCTCCCCCCAGGAGGCGGCCCGACTGGACGCCTGGGGCGGCCTCACCTCCTACGCCTCTGTGGCTGCGCCCGATCTCATCGACCAATTCGAGGCCCGGGTCACGGCTGCACCCGACGCCGAGGCCATCATTCAGGATGACATCCATCTCAGCTACGCCGAACTGAACGCCCGCGCCAATCAACTGGCCCATGCCCTCATCGCCCGCGGGGTCGGGCCCGAACAGACCGTGGGCATCCTGCTGCCCCGCACGCCCGACCTCATCGTCGCCATCCTGGGCGTTCTCAAAGCCGGCGCAGCCTTCGTCATCCTCGCGGCCGACTATCCCGAAGCCCGCCTCCGTTTCATCCTGGAAGACGCGGGGGTGAAGACGGTTATCAGTGACCGGGATTCAGTGCTCAGTGAGCAGGTGGAAGGTAGAAAACGTAAAGAGGTAATGCGTAATGACGTAATGCGTAATGACGTAATGCGTGAGGAAAATGATGACGTTTTACGTTTTACGTTTTACGCTTTACGTCTCACGGACGACGAAGTCACATCCCAGCCTACAACACCGCCCGCGACGACCATCCATCCCCAAAACGCGGCCTACGTCATCTACACCTCGGGCACCACGGGCCAGCCCAAAGGCGTGGTGGTGGAACGGGGCGCGCTGGCCCGCCATCTTCACGGCATCCGTCACGCTTTCGGCGTCACAGCGCAGGATCGCATCCTGCAATTCGCGGCCCTCACCTTCGATCAGGGCCTGGAGCAGGTGTTCGTCACCCTGACTACCGGGGCGACGCTGGTCATGCGGGGCGAGGACGTATGGCCGCCCGAGCGTTTCGCAGATGTGGTAAGAGAAAACGATCTCTCGGTGATCAATCTTCCCCCGGCCTATCTCGGGCAGGTGATGCGCATCTGGAAGGAGAAGCCCCGGGAGATCGCCGAAACGAACCTGCGACTGATCATCTCCGGCGGCGAGGCCCTCACGCCCGAGATTGTGGATATCTGGCGGGAAACGCTGCCTCATGTGCAAATGATCAATGCCTACGGCCCCACCGAGGCCGTCATCACCGCCACCACTTATCATGTGCCTGCGCAATCCGACGCACCAACGGTTTCCGGTGCCCTGCCCATTGGCGGCCCGGTTCCACCCCGCGTGGCCGTCATCCTCGATCGTTACGGCAATCGCACGCCCATCGGCGCGCCGGGCGAATTGTGCATCGGCGGTGAGGCCATCGCCCGCGGTTATCTTGACCGCCCCGCCCTCACAGCAGAGGCCTTTCGGCCTGACGCCTTTCTTTCCCCCAGCGAAGCTGCGAAAAAGCCGGCGCATCCACTTTCCCGCAGCCGTTTGTATCATACGGGCGATCTGGCCCGCTTCCGCCAGGACGGCGCCATCGAGTTCCTGGGCCGCATCGATCATCAGGTGAAGGTGCGGGGCTTCCGCATCGAACTGGGCGAGATCGAGGCCGTCTTACATCAGCATCCCGCCATCCATCGGGCCGTGGCCCATGTGCACGCCAACGAACACGGCCAGCAACTGGTGGCCTACATCGTGGTCCAGGGTGACGATCCGCCCGAAGTGGCGGAACTCCACGCCCATCTCAAGGCCCATCTGCCCGCCTACATGATCCCCAGCATCTTCATCCCCCTGGAGGAACTGCCCCTGACCCGCAGCGGCAAAGTGAATCGCAAGGCCCTGCCTTCGCCCGATATGGGGCGGCGTCTGGATGCGAGTCAGGCCTATGCGCCGCCAACCACGCCGGTGGAGGAAGATCTGGCCAACATCTGGGCCGAGGTGCTGGGCGTGGAGCAGGTCGGCGTCCATGACAATTTCTTCGAGTTGGGCGGTCATTCCCTGCTTGCCACCCAGATTGCTTCCCGGGTGCGGGAGCTCTATGATGTTGAGATTCCACTGCGCGCTCTCTTCGAATCCCCCACCATCGCCCAGTTGGCAATCCTCATCACCGAAGCCATGTTGGAAAACGCTGATGATGACGAATTGGCCGACCTGTTGGATCAATTGGATGATTTGACAGAGGAAGAGCTGATGCGTTTGTTGGAGGAGGAAGCGTAGGGATGCCCGAACGCCTGGATCGCCTTTCATCTGCACAACGCGCACAGCTTGCCAAACTGTTGGCTGCTAAAAAACGCAAAAAGTCCGCACATCCGCAAACAATCACGCCCCGGCCCGTAGATGCCGGACATCCTCTCTCGCTTCAGCAAGAGCAGCTCTGGCTCATCGACCAGTTGGAGCCGGGAAACCCCGCCTACAACATCCATGCTGCCGTGCGCATCGTGGGCCCCCTGGCCCCGGCAATGCTGCGGGAGAGCTTTCGGCGGGTGCTGGCCCGACACGAGGCGCTGCGGGCGCGGTTCGACGCGCCCGACGGGCGACCCGTGCAACACATCAGCGAACAGGTGGACTTCGACATCCCCCTTATCGATATGCGGAAGCAGCCGCGGGAGGCGCAGGAAGCGGCGTTCCAGCGCCTGGCCCGAGAGCAGGCCCTGACCCGCTTCGATCTGAGCCAGCCGCCCCTGATACGAGCGGCGCTGTTGCGCATGGACGCACGCGAACACATCTTTCTCCTCACCCTGCACCACATCATCGTCGACGGCTGGAGCATGGGCGTG
>JALSPL010000416.1 GCA_026985975.1 Anaerolineae bacterium
GTTTCCTGGGTGGTGAAGGTCTTGGATGCGATGAGGAAGAGAGTGGTTTCGGGATCGACCCTGGCCAGGGTTTCGGCGATGTCCGTTCCGTCCACATTGGAGACGAAGTGGAAGCGCATATCAGGGTGCACATAGGGCGTCAGCGCCCGCACCACCATCTTCGGCCCCAGGTCAGAGCCGCCGATGCCGATGTTGACCACGTCGGTGATGCGCTTGCCGGTAAAGCCCCGCCATGCGCCCGAGCGCACCCGGTCGCTGAAATATCGCATCTTGCCCAGCACCCGATTGACCTCGGACATCACATCCTCCCCATCCACAAGAATGGGCCGGTTGGAGCGATTGCGCAGAGCGATGTGCAGCACGGCCCGCTTTTCGGTGACATTGATCTTCTGTCCCGTGAACATGGCCTCGATGGCGTCGCTCAGCCGGGCCTGCCGGGCCAGATCGAACAGCAAGCCCATGGTCTCGGCGGTGATGCGGTTTTTGGAGTAGTCGAACAGGATGTCGTCGAAGCGCAGGGAGAATTTTTCAAAGCGGCTGGGGTCCGCGGCGAAAAGGTCGCGCATGTGCACGTCCTTCATGACTTCGTAATGGGCTTGCAGCGCTTTCCATGCGGGCGATTGGGTGAGTTCGGACATGATCATGCCTCTTGAGATCGTAATTTTGTGAGATTTTTGCAGTGACGTGACGCTTTTATGAGGCGTAAGGCGTGATGTGCGGGGGCATCGCGTTTTACGCGTTGGCGGATCGTTCGTTGCATGAAAAAACGGACTCGTAAGTCATACTCAAGTATGACCCCAAGTCCGTTTCCCGTCAAGTCATCAGACTCTGGACTTTCGACCGCAAGGTTCAAATGCCCAGGTAGGCCCGACGCACTTCCTCGTTATTCTCAACTTCTTTGGAAGGCCCGTGCAGTTCGACTTTACCCTCGCTGAAGACATAGGCGTAGTCGCTGACCTTGAGGGCCATGCGCACATTCTGCTCCACCAGCAGGATGGTGATGCCCTCGTCCCGCAAACGGCGCAGGGACATGAACAGGTCCAGGGTCAGCACCGGCGCCAGGCCCAGGGAGAGCTCGTCGATCATGAGCACGATGGGCTCGGACATGATGCCGCGGGCCACGGCCAGCATCTGTTGCTCGCCGCCGCTCATGGTGCCCGCTTTCTGATCCGCCCGCTCTTTCAGCCGCGGAAAAATGTCGAAGACTTTTTCCAGATTCTGAGCGATGTGGGCTCGCGCTCGCTTGGGCGTGGCTCCCATCTCCAAATTCTCTCTCACGGTCATGTCGGTGAAAAGCTGGCGGCCTTCGGGAACCATGATCAAGCCCATGTCGGCTTTGGTGTAGGGCGGCAGCTTGCTCACATCCTTGCCCTGGAAGAACACCTGCCCATCCCAGGGTTTGATCTGCCCCACGATGGTGCGCAGCAGGGTGGTTTTGCCGGAGCCGTTGGCCCCCACCAGGGTGGTGAGCTGGCCCTCTTCCAGTTCAAGGCTGGCCCCCCACAGGATTTGCAGATCGCCGTAGCCTGAGGTGACGTTTTGCACTTCCAGTATTGCCATTATGCCTTATCCTCCTCAAGTAAGCGTGCGGCGAGATCGGGATCACCCAGATAGGCTTCGATGACCTCGGGGTTCTGAGAGACCTCCTCGGGCGAACCTTCGGCGATGAGCGAACCGTAATTGAGGACGATGAGCCGGTCGGAAAGGCTCATCACCGCATGCATGATGTGCTCAATCATGATGATGGTGACGCCTTGCTCCCGGATTTTGCGGATGGTGTCCAGCATGTGAGTCACTTCCGCTGTGTTCAGGCCCGCCAACACCTCGTCCAGCAGCAGCAGATAGGGCTTGGCCGATAGCGCTCGCGCCATTTCCAGTCGTTTCTTCTGGGCCACATTCAGCGTGCCCGCCAAAACATCGAATCGCTCCTCCATACCCACAAATGCCAGCATTTCCATGGCTGTCTTGCGGGCGTCGCTTAACTTCATATTCTCGCGGCCATAACAGGCTCCCACCATGGCGTTTTCCAACACCGTTAGCTCGTTTAGAGGCCGAACGATCTGATGTGTGCGAGAAAGACCGATGTGGGCCGATTTATAGGTTGGCAGCCCGGTGATGTCCTGTCCTTTGAAGATGACTTGGCCCTCAGTAGGCTTGTAAACGCCGTTGATGCAGTTGAATAGCGTGGTCTTGCCGGCGCCGTTGGGGCCGATGAGCCCCAGAATCTCGCCCTCTTCCAGATCAAAAGTGACGTTGTTCACCGCGGTGAGACCGCCAAAGCGTTTGGTGACATGCTTGATCTCCAGAATCTTCATTCGAATATCCTCCGTAGCTTAGCCGAACGAGCCCGAAGCCAACCAATGACGCCGGTGGGCACAAAGAGGACGATGAGCAGCAACATGACGCCCGCCACCACCAATTGATAATTCTTGAAGAGAGGCGATGTCAGCAATGTTTTGCGCAGCCATTGATAAACGCCGCCGCCAAAGATAGGCCCCAGCACCGTGCCAGCGCCGCCCAGCATGATCATCACGATCCACTCGATGGAAAAATGCAGGCGGAAAGCGTCGCCCGGTTCGATGTTGCCGTTCTTGAAGAAGAAAAGCACGCCGATGATGCCCGGGAACACGGCGGAAAGCACATAGGCCCAGGTCTTGGCCCGGGGAGTGATCACGCCCATCACCTCAGCCGCGTCTTCATCTTCGCGGATAGCCATCAGTCCCAGACCGAATTTCGACGTCTTGATGAAATAGCTTACCACCACCACGATAATGGCCAGGATCACCATGCTCCAGTAGATCATCCACAGGGATTGCATGGGACCGCCGTAGCGCTTGTACTCGGAGAAGTGCATCTCCATGCCCACGGGCCCGCCCAGGAAATCAAGGTTGACCACCAGCGCCTTCATGGCTTCCAGGATGCCGATGGTGGCCAGGGCGAAGTAAGCGCCCCGCAGCCGCAATACGGCCAGGCCCAACAGCCAGGCGATGAGGGCCGCTATGAGGCCGCCCAGCAGCGCTGCCGGCAGGATGTGCCATCCTAACACGGTGATAGCCCAGAAGCCGGCGTAGCCGCCGATGCCGAAGAAGACGATATGACCGAAGCTGACGTAACCGGTGTAGCCCAGGATGATGTTCAGGCTGGAGGCCAGGGCCATGGACATGATCAGGGTGAACATGGCCTCGCGGCTGCTGGCGCTGTTGCCGCTGAGCAATGGCCAGATGGCCAAAACGATGATGATTGCAATAGGGATAAGCAGTCCGGGTTTGAATAGTCTTTTCATTCTTTCGCCCCCAAAATGCCTTGCGGGCGCACCAACAGGATCAAGACGAAGAGCACGTACTCGATCACGGGCACCCAGGTGGTTTTCATAAAGACCGGCACAATGCCTTCAATCAGGCCCAAGATCAGGCCGCCGAGAAGCGCTCCCAGGGGATTGCCGAGGCCGCCCAACACCACGATGACAAAGCTCTTGAGCTCATAAGAGCCGCCCGCCAAAATGTTGATGGGCAAAATCGTGGCGATGAGCCCGCCCGCCACCGTGGCCAGCATCACGCCGACGCCAAAGGCCAGGGCCAGGATGCGGGTGGAAGGAATGCCCATGAGCTCGGCCGAGATGCGATTGTTGGCCACCGCCCGGATGTATTTGCCCGGCCGGGTGCGATAGAGGAAAATGTAGAGCAGAGCGGTGGTCAGCAAAGCAACCAGAGATGCAGCTATGCGGGCTCCGGGCGCCCGAAAGAACCCCAAATCCATTGTGCCCATACTGTAATCCACGTTGTAAGAAGAGGTGGAGAGCATGGCCGTGCCGATGCCGATAATGATCATATTCACCGAAAAGGTGGATAGCAGGCTCGAAAGCGGCGGTGCATCGATAACCCGGTTGACTGCGATGAAATAGATGACCACGCCCAGCAGCAACCCAATGACGGCGACGATGGCCACCGCCAAAAAGGG
Source organism: Anaerolineae bacterium (assembly GCA_026985975.1). Lineage (GTDB taxonomy): Bacteria > Chloroflexota > Anaerolineae > J102 > J102 > M2005. The sequence continues at coordinate 3,958 of JALSPL010000416.1, forward strand.
GTTCAGCCCCAGAAAGGTGAACAGCAGATACACCCCAAACATGCCCAGGGCGATGAGCGGGCCATGCGCCAGGTTGATGACATCCATGACGCCGAAGATCAGGGTCAGGCCCATAGCGGCCAGGCCGTAGATGACGCCGATGAGCAGCCCGTCGATGGCGGAAGTAAACAGGACGTCTCCCATAGAATCCTCCTTTGAATGAATGGGTCGAGACCGAGGTGAACAGCGGCCGGAGCAAAGCCGCCCCGGCCGCCATCACTCAGCCTTTGTGGGCATGGAGGATCAATGAATGGGATAGATGGGCTTGGCCGTGGCGCCCGCTTCGGGCCACACCACCTGTTTCACCAGCTTGTCGCCTTCTTTCTGCCACTGGATGAGGATCATGTCGTGGCCGACCTGCAGACCATGAGCATCCGCCGAGGTGTCGAATTTGATGTGGCCGAAGAAGATCATCATATCGGTAGCGTCCAGGGCCTTCAGCACAGCGTCCTTTTCAACCGTGCCCGCGGTCTCGATGGCCTTCTGCAGGATCAAGCCCGCAGCGTAGCCGCCCGCCACATGATAGGAGGGATCCTCGCCGTCATGCGCAGCCTGATAGGCCTTGGTAAATGACTCGCCCGTGGGACCGAACCATTCCAGTCCCGCCGCTTTGGCGGATTCGGGGGTGTACTTGGCCGCTGGCTCCCACTGACTGGGACCGGTCACGCCCACCGCAGCATCGCCCAGTTCGGCGAAGGTGGGTTCGGGCGGAGCCACCAGCAGGGAGATGAACTTGACCTTGGTTCCCTTTTCATACAACTGACGGGCGAAAGTGCTACCATCCTGGAAGTGACCGCCGCCGAGAATGGCGTCGGGCGCGGCCGCCTCGATCTTGTTGATGATGGCGTTGAAGTCCTTGGTGTCGGGGTCATAGCCCTCGAACAGCACCACATCCAGCCCTTTATCCTCGGCATAGGCCTTGGCCGCCTCGTTCACGCCCGTGGCGAACTTGGAATTCTCATACACAAACGCCACCTTCTTGGCGTTGGAATCCAGATTCATCAGCAGGTCGATGGCGCCGGTGAGATAACGGCTGGCCGGGGTGTAGGCCTGATAGACCACGGTGTAACCCTGCTTGTAGGTGGCGTCCGAGGCCGCGCCGGTGGTGATCATGGGGATGCCGTACTGTTCGGCGATGACGGCCGCAGCCGCAGTCAGACCGCTGGAGTAAGGGCTGATGAGAAAATCGGCCTTGTCATCGGTGGCCAGTTTGGTGTACAGCTCTTGCACCCGATCCTTGTTAGATTCATCGTCGTAGGACACCGCCTTGAATTTCACAACCGTTCCGTCGGCCAGCTTGACGCCCCCGGCCTTGTTCACATCATCCATCCACATCTGCAGGCCCGTTGTCTGGCGAGTGGAGGACACGTTGTACTTGCCCGTCTGCGAAGCAGTAAAGCCGATGACCACGGTCTTCTCCTTGGCTGCGGGCGCCTCTTCCTTGGGCGCTTCCGTGGCCTTGGGCTGTTCGGCCTTGGGGGCCTCGGTAGCTGCGGGCTGCTCCGCCTTGGGCGCTTCAGTAGCCTTCTGGCCGCCGCACGCCGCCAGCGTCAGCGCCAATACCAGCAATGCGACAAAAATCCATTTGCGAGACATGTCATACTCCTCCTTTGGAGAATGAGAATGGAAAGAAATATACAGTTATATGTTCAGTTTACCCTTTTCTTGCAAACAGGAGATAAAAAAAACATCGAGAATATAAAAAAATCATAAACAAACGAAAAACAACACACTTATGGCGACGTCTGTCGCATTTCGACCGCATACAGCATCCTTTGTAATTTTTCTGTAACCTTTTGGGCAATGCCTGTAACGCCTTTGTAAGACCAGAGCATTACGCTGTAACCATCTTTCCCGCAACCATTCTCTGTATAAAATGGAGCCCCCATGCGCAGTCGCCGCTCAGCCACCTCTCTTGTTTCTCAATCTTCTTTGCTTCATCTGCTGGCCCTGTTGCCCTTAGTAAGCGTCTATAAATTACTTCCCTTTCTTTCTGGGACGAATCGTATAGTTCCAGGCAGGGCAAGTGGCATGTTTTTCAATCAGTAACGACGCCATCTCTTTATCAGTGACAGAGAGTCCTTTCTCATACGTTTTTTCGACCATTGTGGCCTTGACGCATAGGCCCGTTTGCGTTGTCGTGGTGCGAACAGCATCTACAAGCACCTCGAAGGAAGTCAAAGGCGTTCCCGCCCAGGTGCGGCTTATTTGCGAGAAGAGACGATGCTCGATAGGATTCCATTTCGATGCACCAGGAGGATAATGACAAACGGTGACGGTCAATCCGAACTGATCGGCAAATCGTTCTTGTAGCTGTTGTTTCCAACGACGAGATCGGTAACCATTGCTGCCGCCGCCATCGGCAAGGATAAGCAATTCCGGCGCTTCAGGATAGCGCTCCTGTCCGAACTCTTGCCACCACCAAAGAATAGCCTCCACTGCGAATTCGGGCGTGTCTGCAGATTGTCCCACGGCCACATAGCCAAGGTTATTTTGAATGTCATAAATGCCATAAGGAACCGCTCTGCCTTCAGCATAGCTGGGAAAATCATGCGTGTTCACGGCAACAGCTTCCTGCCGCCACTGCTGGCCTCGTTGATAAAAAGGCCCTATCAGCTCCTTCTTTTTGGTGTCCACGCTGATCACAGGCCATCCGGCCTGTTGAAAAGCCTCTTTTTGCGCCTGCAGATACCGGAATTGTTTGTCTCGGTCTGGATGTGGCTTCGGATGCAGTCGTTTCACATTGCTCCGAGGCCGAATTTTCTCCTTGTGCAAAAGTCGTCGGATGGTCTCGCGGCTTACGCTAATCTCCATCCGTTCCGCCAGCTCTTCCTGTATCTTGCTCAGGCTTTGACGTAACCAGCGGTTATCACCTTGCGGTTCTCCAGCTATATCTGGCTCTATCAACGCTATCAACTTCTCTTCAATCTCAGGCTCTTTTTTGAATGCGCGGTCGCCCTGCACCGGGCAAACGAACTCGCCCCTCAGGCCGACCTTCTAAATCTAGAGCTAGCTCTTCCTGCCCCTGCCGAATGGTCTTCTCCGATAATCCTGTGATCTGATGCACCAGCTTCACCCCGCCATAGCCATGACGGTTCGCTTCGACTGCTGCATACCATCGTCGTTGCTGTTCATCCATTCGGCTCATCACCACATTAATCTGATGGTGAATCAGGATGGTACGTTCATTACCTCTCTGTTGGCACATTGCACATTGGCATTGGTGGATCGATTGACTCATGACATTTCCCTTATAATGCATTCGATTGCATTGATTCAGTCAGAATAGCCTCTCTCCTGATGATTTGCAAATTACTGGCTTCAGATCCTCATCAAGATCGTTACACTACCCTCTTGGCCGTATCGTTCATCCA
>JALSPL010000417.1 GCA_026985975.1 Anaerolineae bacterium
CGACCTCTTTTGTCCCTCCCTCTGATTGCCGCCATCGTGGCGATCTTCCTCGGCGCCTGCGCCGCGCCGTCGCCCCCTGCGAACACTGCCGGATCGACGGCGCCCGCTGGCCCGACCATCCTCACGGACGATGACCGTTCGCCGCAACTGAAGCGTCTGACCGAGGACTGGCGCACAGACTGGACGCGACACACCATCCGTTACGATGAAATCCTCTCGGGCGGACCGCCGCGCGATGGCATTCCCGCCATCGACGAGCCCAGATTTATCTCTGCCGACGAGGCGGCCGCCTGGCTGGATGATCGGGAGCCAGTGGTGGCGCTGGAAGTAAACGGCGTCGCCCGGGCCTATCCCCTGCAAATCCTCATCTGGCACGAAATCGTCAACGATGAGATCGGCGGCGTTCCTGTGACCGTCACCTTCTGCCCGCTATGCAATGCGGCCGTTGTCTTTGATCGCCGATTAAATGGCCGCGTGCTGACATTCGGCGTCTCGGGGCTGCTGCGTCATTCCGATCTAATCATGTACGATCGTCAAACCGAGAGTCTGTGGCAGCAGTTCACGGGCGAGGGCGTCGTTGGCGAGATGGCAGGCAAGACGCTCACCTGGCTGCCCGCCAGCATTATCGGCTTCGCCGATTTCCGGCAAACCTATCCTGATGGGCAGGTTCTTTCCCGCGACACCGGCTACAACCGTTCCTATGGGCAAAATCCCTACGCTGGCTACGATAACATCGACCAGAGCCCCTTCCTCTTCGATGGCATCCCCGACGACCGGCTGCCCCCCATGGCCCGGGTGGTTACCGTGTCGCTGAAGGGCGAGGATGTGGCCTATCCCTACGATTTGTTGGAAAAAGAACGCGTGGTGCAGGATATGATAGCGGGCCAGGACATCGTGGTCTTCTATCAGCCGGGCACAGTTAGCGCTCTGGACGCCCGTTCCATCGCCAACAGCAAGGATGTGGGGGCCACCGGCGTGTTTGAACCGATGCTGGACGGTCAGTCTCTGACGTTTGTGGCTGATGGCGATGATTTTCTCGATGAACAAACTGGCAGTCGGTGGCATATCCTGGGCGTCGCTACGGCCGGGCCGTTGGCGGGTCGGCGTCTCGTCCCCCTCCTCCACGCCGATCATTTCTGGTTTTCCTGGGCCGCATTCAAACCCGACACCCGCATCTATTCTCCGTGATGGCTCACCGTCTCTGGTCAAAATCCACGTGGGTAATCCGAGTGATGGGAAAATCCAATATCGCCAGGTTGTCGAAAGAGCCGTCATCGAGCTGGCGGTAGAGAATGATGCGCAGGCCGTCGGGCGGAGGGGCGCCGGAAGGGGGATCGAAAGCGAAGACGTCAACAACCCTCTCTCCCGGCAACAGGCTGCTGGTGGGAGTGAAGCCCAGAGCCGGGGCGCTGTGATCTTGCTGTGCGATCGTCGCGCCACTGGCCAGCAAGCGCACGCTGATAGCCCAATCATGCACGGAGGTCTGCTGCGCCTGCAACGCCAGCCGCACCTGCCAGGGCGCTGCTCCGCCCGCCAATATCTGAAATCCGGCCAGCCGCAATCCATCGCCCAGCTTCGCCGACGCCAGCGTCATGCCGTCCAGCGGCAGTTGCGGTATTTCGCCATCGCCGGCCAGCAGCAGCCCCGGACCCCAGGCGGTGTAGTGCAGAGGCAATCCGCTTTCTGTGGCAGCATAGCTGGCGGCATTGGCCGTCACCAGCACGGGACGTCCCTCGGCAAAGGCCCGGGGCATCTCACTGGTGGGGATGGCGTCTATGTCCGGGCGCACGCCCCAGATGTCTGTGAGATAATCCAACGCCAGCTTCTCCATCTCATCCCCTACGATGACCGCGTTCTGGGGCGGCATTTGGCGGAGAATGTCCCAGCCTGGGGTCAGGCCCGTGTCGTCAGGACGATTTCGCAGATTGGTCGCGGGCCAGGAAGTGCTGAATTTGAGGATTACTAGCGCCGCCAGGATCAGCGTCAACATCGTCCGCCACAATCGTTTGGGGAACATCTCCCACAGACGATAGAAGGAGACGCCCGCACCCAACAACGCCAGCGGGTAGAGGGGCATGATCACTTGATACCAGTTGCCAAAACGGTCGATATAGCTGAAAAGCAAATAAATGACCGCGGTCACGCCAAACAACGCCAGATAGCGCCTGCCCCACAACCACCAGCCCACTGCGCCCAGGAGCATCAACAGGGGCGTTAGCTCGGCCACGATGAGACGGGGCAGTTCAGGATTGAAGGGCCGCAGCGTCCAGGTCATCTCATCCCGCCCCTGCCGGGTGGAGATGAAGCTGAAAAACCAGTCCCGGGCGTTATGCCACTCTCCCTGGCCCCACCATTCGGGATGCTGCGCCCCGCGGATGTAGACGTAGGCGTAGGCGGTGAGAGGCAGCAGGGCCAGCAACAGACTGATGAGGATGAGCCGTCCGCGCTTGATCAGGCGCGGCTGCTTCATCAACACGAAGGCCAACGCGCCCGGGGCGATGAACAACACGGTGACCATGTGGGCCAGAGCCAGTCCCAGCGTAAAGGCCAGCGCATACAGCCAGCCATCCCGCCCGTCATCGTCCCAGGCCATGAGCAGCCCCACGATGACCAGGGTTTGCAGCACCGCCGAGGCGTATTGTTCGGTGCTGACCGCGTAGTACCAGAAGAAATAACTGACCGCGTAGAAAGCGCTGATCCCCAGGGTGATGACCAGATTGCCGCGGGTGAGACGATAGAGGATGAGGAAGAAAACGCCCAGGGCCAACAGCGCCCACAGGGTGGAGTAGCTGGAGAGGATGGGGACAGGGTTGGCGCGAGGAAAGAGCAGCCGCCAGCCATGAAACCACAGCCAGCCGCCCATGGTGTAAAGGGGATAGCCGGGCGCATTGGAGGGTCGGGCCTGCACCTGGGCATATTGATGCGTGATCAGATCGCCGCCTTGCAGTTCGCCCGGACGCAGGCCGGTATCCAGCGTGGCCCAGTAGAGCAGCCCCGCGGCCAGGAGGAAGATGAGCAATGCTATTTTCCCGCGCCGATCCAGCCAAGAGGCGGGATGATAATGAGCCGATCGTACGCCCGGCGGGGCATTTGGTGGGCTGGAGACCTTCATTGCTACCACATTACTATATCCAGATCAAAGACAGCGCCGAAGTGTTTATCTCGTGTCACCACCACAAGATGATGTTGGCGGGCGATGGCTGCTATCCAGATATCATTTTCAGGAATCATGCGGCCTATTCTGCGAAGTTCGTCTTTGATAACGCCATACCAACGTCCGGTAACTGCATCGCTGATGACGATGGTATTTTCAGCTATCAATTGTGTGATTTGTTCCAGATTTTCTTCTCGTCGCACAGATTTGAACGCCCCATAATACAATTCCCCAATGGCAATACTGGGAATTAAAACAGCCTGAGCTTGTTCAATCTGCATCACAATTTGTTGATCTCCCGCAAAGAGATCAATGATGATGCTGGTGTCTAATAAAAATTCACCACTCATTTGGGTCGATCTGCTCACAATCCGCCTCGATAGCCGCCCGCATAATTTCCACATCATCCCGCGGGATAGCGCCCGCATACTTTAGAAGATTTTTCCCGGGAACGCCTTCCAAAGGAGCAGTTTTCAAGGATTTGATGAAAGAAAGAACTTGGTATTGTTGTTTTTCGGGCAGTTCTTTGATTTGCTCAAAGATGGTTTGGGGCAGTACAGGCGTGTTCATAACGGCATCTCCAGCACTCTAATTTGTGATTGAGCACTGGTGTCATTGTAGCATATTCCGTCCAGGTCGGCTATTGAAGTATCGCCAGGACGTCGCGTATGGCTTTGAGCAAGATTTTTTCTTGTGCGGGCAGGATGGTGCGAGGATCGAACACCACCCAATCCTCTTGCACCCGGGCGATGACGGGGGGTGAACAGGCCCGCAGCGCGGTCAGCAGCCGCTGCGGATGCGGACAACCAACGGCCAGCAGGGTGGTGGGCAGTGTTTGCCCCGGCAAGGAGCCGCCGCCTACAGCGCTGCCGCCGGGCAGCAGCTCGATGCGTGCGCCCGCGTCCGCCAGGGCGTTGGCCCAGGCCCGGGCGCGACGTTCCAACTCCTCCGCCGGTGCGCTGATCATGCGCCACACAGGAATTTCCTCCGCGGCGGTTCCTCGCAGATAGGCCATGAGAGTGGCTTGCAACGCGGCCAGAGTGGTTTTATCCACGCGATAGGCTCGGGTCAGAGGTTGACGTTTGAGCTCATCGATAATCTCTTTGCGGCCCAGAATGATGCCCGCCTGGGGTCCGCCCAGCAGTTTATCACCGCTGAAGGTGACCACATCGGCGCCGGCGTTGATGCTATCCTGCACGGTAGGTTCATAGGCCAGACCATAGGCGCGGGTATCCAGCAGGGTGCCGCTGCCCAGGTCGTTGACCACATGAATGGAGGCGGGCCAGGGGATATCTTGCACCATTTGCACCAACTCGGCCAAAGTAGCTTCGGCGGTAAAGCCTATGATGCGGTAGTTGGACTGATGCACTTTCAGCAGCAGGCCGGTGCGTTCGGTGACGGCGTTTTCGTAATCGGCCAGACGGGTGCGGTTGGTGGTTCCCACTTCCACCAGAATCGCCCCGCTCTGGGCCAGGATGTCGGGAATGCGAAAGCCGCCGCCGATCTCCACCAGCTCGCTACGCGAGATGATGACTTCTTTGCCCGCGGCCAGGGTGCGCAAGACCAGATTGACCGCGGCCGCGTTGTTGTTCACCACCAGGGCGGCCTCGGCGCCGGTGAGCCGAGTCAGCATGTCTTCGGCGTGCACATAACGGCTGCCCCGCTTGCCCGCGGGCAAGTCATATTCCAGATTGCTGTAACTGCGGGCCACGGCCATCATGGCCTGCTGCGCCGCATCTGAGAGCAGCGCCCGGCCCAGATTGGTGTGCACGATGACGCCGGTGGCGTTGATGACCGGGGTCAGAGAAGGGGCCAGATGCGCCCGGGTCAGATCTTGCAACCGGACGACGATTTCATCCTCGCTCGGTGCGCTGCCGCCGGCGCGAATGTCTGCGCGGATGGCGTCCAGCAGGGCGCGGGCCTCATCCCGCACCGGTTCGCGGCCGAATTCGTTGATGAGGGGCAAGATGTCGGGCCGGGCCAGCAAGGCGTCCAGGCCGGGCAGGTGGCGATAGGGGTTGTCGGGCATGGTCAGTTTGCAGTAAACAGTGTTCAGTTTGCAGCGTACAGTAATCAGTCGTCAGGCGCCGCTGACAGCAATGGAAATGACCGGGGACCGGGGACGATGGATGGAAACCGCGCTTTTTCGGTCTCCAGTCTCCGGTCTTCCGTCTAGCAGTATAGCAAAAAACCGCCAATGCCCGAAGCATGACGGTTGCAGTGTGGGCGGAAAGGGACTCGAACCCCTGACCCCTTCCTTGTAAGGGAAGTGCTCTAGCCAACTGAGCTACCCGCCCGGAAATAAGGACTCAATGATAGCGATGAAATGGAAATGGGGGTGTCGGCCCCGATCCGGTCAATGCGGAATGAACTGCTGTGATCCTCGTAATCGAATGAGCGATAAGATGGCTTATTTGCGGTAACGGTAGACGATGCGGCCGCGAGTCAGATCGTAAGGCGAAAGCTCCACCCGCACGCGGTCCCCCAGATAAATGCGGATATAGTACATGCGCATTTTGCCGGAGATGTGGGCCAGCACTTCGTGGTCGTTATCCAGCTTGACTCGAAACATGGTGTTGGGCAACGCTTCGACGACGGTGCCATCGACTTCGATCTTATCTGATTTTTTGCCTTTTTTTCTGGGTGTTTTTGCCAAGTTAGCATCCTCCTTGGAGATGAGTGAAACAAAAGTGGACGAACAGTGCCAGTTTAGCATATTTTTGGCTATTTGTGAAGGTTTTCGCCGTTTGTTCTCTGTTCTGGCAGGAGGTGCGGTTGATACTCGCGCTCAACCTGAAAGGTTCCTTTCGCATCGGCGGTTATGCTCAAGCGGCTAAAGGCTCGGCAAACTCGGCCCGGATTCAGGAAGCGGCTGCGGGAACCTTTCAGGTTTGGCGACGAAAAACGCCCCCCGAACAACCATTGCTCGGATGGCGAAAATCGTTGTCGTGAGTAAGAACCGCCGTTAACCGGGCACAGGATATGCAGCCAGCATTTCCTTCACCTGGGCGGCGATGCCCGCGATGAGCTCATCGTCATCGGGCTTGCGCAGCACAGCCACCATCCAGCGGGCGATTTGGCGGAATTCTTCCTGGCCCAGGCCGCGGGTGGTCATGGCGGGGGAGCCCACGCGAATGCCCGAGGGATCCATGGACTTGCGGGTGTCGTAGGGAATCAGGTTCTTGTTGACGGTGATGCCCGCCCGGCCCAGCGCATCCTCGGCGATGGCGCCGCCGATGCCGAAAGGCGTCACATCCACCAGCACCAGATGATTATCAGTGCCGCCGGAGACCAGGCGCAGGCCCGCGGCGTTGAGCTCATCGGCCATGGCCTGCATGTTGTCGATGATATTTTGGGCGTAAACCTTGAACGAAGGCTTGAGGGCCTCGCCCAGGGCCACAGCTTTGCCAGCGATCTGATGCAGCAACGGGCCGCCTTGCAGGCCGGGGAAGACCGCCTTGTCCACCTTGCGCGCCCATTCTGCGGTGCTCAGAATCATGCCGCCGCGAGCCCCGCGCAGGGTCTTGTGGGTGGTGGTGGTCACCACATCGCAATAGGGGATGGGATCTGGATGGAGTTTGGCCGCGACCAGACCGGCGATGTGGGCCATATCCACCATCAGCAATGCTTCCACCTCGTCGGCGATGGCGCGCAGGGCTTTGAAATCGATCTTGCGAGGATAGGCGCTGGCTCCGGCCAGGATCAGGCGGGGACGCACTTCCAACGCCAGGTCGCGGATGGCGTCATAATCCAGCATCTCGGTCTCGGGGCTGACGCCATAGCCGTGGAATTCATAGATCTTGCCGCTGAGATTGAACTTGGCGCCGTGGGTGAGATGCCCGCCATGAGAGAGCTTCATGCCCAGCACTTTGTCGCCCGGCTTGATCAACGCCATGTAGGCGGCGATATTGGCGGGGGCGCCGGCGTGGGGCTGCACATTAGCGTGCTCCGCCCCGAACAGCTTCCTGGCCCGATCGATGGCCAGTTGCTCCACGATGTCCACATACTCACAGCCGCCATAATAACGGGCGCCGGGCAGCCCCTCGGCGTATTTGTTGGTCAGGGCCGAGCCGTCCGCGGCCAGCACCGCGGCGCTGACATAATTTTCCGATGCAATGAGCTCGATGTGATCCTGCTGGCGCTCCCGCTCTTTCTCGATGGCGGCGAACACGTCGGGATCGGATTCTTTCAGGATTTTGCGGGGATCAGGCGATTGATCCCAGGGGAGAAGGGGTGAGTTTGTCATAGTTACCTCGATGATTGAGATGAATTAGGTGTTTATTGTGATGAAGCTTTATTGGAAAGTCTCTGTGGCGCTGGCTCAGGGCTGTGTTTCAGATTATCGAGCGCAGCATCGATTTCTGCGATGAGTTCCCGGGCGACATGATCGGTGATAACGCCTTCCCGCTCCAGATCGCTGATATGCGCCCGCTGGATGAGCAGCGACTCCCGTTGCAGCGACGCGGTGATGCGGGCCACCAGCTCGGGATTGGCCTCGGCAAAAGCCCGCTGCTCTTCGCTCAACGCCTCGATGCGTTCTTTCAGTTGCTTCTCCACCGTGCGCCAGGCCGTGGGATCGATGGAGCCCACCGCATACTGGCCCTTCATGCGGGTGTAAGCGGCCCGGGCCGCCAGCAATCGGGCGTGGATGCGCTCATAGTCTTTCTCCGTCTCCGACTGGCCCGAAAGCCCCAGCTTGCGTAGCAACGGGCCGATGGTGGTGGCCTGCACCAGCAGGGTGAACAGCACCACCGCAAAGGTCAGCGACAGGATGAGATCGCGGTTGGGGACGGCGTGACTCAGGCTCAGGGCCAGGGCCAGACTGACCGCGCCCCGCAAACCGCCCCAAAAGAGCACATGCTGATAAGAAAGCCTGAGCTTGTTGCCCAACATCCTGCTGACAAAACTGAGGCCGTACACCGTCACGGCGCGACTAATAAGCACGACCACGACCACCACAAAAACCAGCAGGTAAATCGATTTTCCCAGGCTGGGAAACGCCACTTGCATGCCGATAAGGATGAAAATAAGGCTGTTGACCAAAAATGCGATGTATTCCCAGAAATTGGCCAGCATCATGCGGGTGGTGGGCGACATGCTACGGCTGCTGCGATTGCCGATGAGCATACCCGCAAACACCACCGCCAGCACCCCGCTGAGATGAAACTGCTCGGCCAGCAGATACGCGCCATAAGCCACGATGGTGCTGAGGGTGATCTCGATGAGATGATCATCCACCCGGGCGAAGATGAAATTGGCGATGACGCCCGCAGTAATGCCGATGGCGATGCCGCCCAGCGACACGATGGCAAACTGGATGATCGCCTGTCCCCAGTCCAGATGCAGGGTGACGCCGCCCGCCAGCACCGCAGCCACCACGATGTGAAAAACCACGATGGTGGTGGCGTCATTGAACATGCTCTCGCTTTCCACCAGGGTGGAGAGCCGCTTGGGCGCGCCTAGGGCCTTGAACAACGACACCACGGCCACCGGGTCGGTGGCGGCGATGAGAGAAGCGAAAATGAGCGCCGTCCGCCACTCCAGCAGGCCCGTCAGCGTCAGCAAGCCCCAGATGACGGCAATGGTG
>JALSPL010000418.1 GCA_026985975.1 Anaerolineae bacterium
TGCATGACCCTGCTCAGCTCCAACATCCTGCTGGCGCATCCCGATGACGCGGAAACGCGCCTGCAACAGGAGATCGAGGCGCTGCTTGAGGCGGTCAAAACGCTGGATGCGCATCTCATCATCGTCTCCAACGAGGTGGGGCTGGGCCTGGCGCCCGACAACGCCCTGGGCCGGGCCTATCGCGATCTGTTGGGGCGGGCCAATCAGACCCTGGCCCGGGCCGCGGATGAAGTCATCTTCATGGTGGCGGGCCTGCCTTTGCGCATCAAATAAGCCATCGACACCACCCTCTACGATTATCTATCAAGCAGGCTCAATCCAGACTGGGAGGATACGGTAACAACTGTAAGCCTTCTATGAAACGATAATCCCGTTGATTTTTTGATACGAAAGAAAACTGGTATTCCAAAGCCGTTGCTGCAATCAAAGCATCAGGGATCAATAAGCCATGGCTCAATCGGTATTTCTTCAGGAGCGTTACAGCCCTAATCGAAACCGATTCACCCAAAGGCAGAATCTCGAACCGCTTCAAAAATTTCTCTACAACGCTTTGTTCTCGTTTATTTCGACACCCCACCATCAGTTCCATCTCAGTGATGATGCTAATAGCGACGTTTTCATGATTTTCCAGCATCTGTAGGTAGTGCGTCGCCAATTTATCTCCCCGCCCGACATCGATCAAAATGTCGGTATCCAAAAGCGTCACTTTCACTCCCCCACCGGGATTCGCCATTCTCTAATGCGCATATCTCGCACCCAGAGATTGCTGTCGTTCATATCCTTGCGATTTCTCCAAAGTCCGACGAATTCTTCATCTTTCAGCTCGCCAGCGGGGGCGTTTCGTTTGAAAATGCGATAACGCGTTTCCAGAAACGTAACGAATTCCACTACTTGTTGTTGAGCTTCGGGGGGCAGTGTTTCGATCTTTTTTAGCAGGGCTTGCTGAGACATGGTTTATCGCCTGAATAACCGCTATTATGCTGCAAAGAGCATCGTCATTATGTTTTTTGAGCGAAAATCAACAATGACGATGTGGAACTTACAGGAAAATCAGCATTTTATTCATTGTATCATGTCCTAGCAAATCCGCAAATACTGCCCGATGAGCGCGGCTTTGTCATGGCGGCCCATGCTGCGATAGGCCTCCTCCTCGTAATCGAGAGAAAGGGTGGGGATGCGCATTTCGGCCACCTGGATGGTGAGTCGCAGCGCCGCCAGATTGGGCGGCTCCTCCCAGCCGTCCTCTTCATCCCGGTGCTGCATGTCGCCCATCACTTCCATCTTGACGCCGTCGATGTCGAACACGGCGAACCAGGAGCGGGTGTGCTCGCTTTCCCAAAAGGTGGGGGCTTTCACCATTTCGTCGGCGAAGAGGCGGGCGAATGTCTCCACGCCCGTGCGGTCGGTCTGGATGTCGATGTCGTGCGGGGTGAGGGGAATGCCCTTGATGGCCAGCCCGGCGCTGCCCGTCAGCACCCAGACCACATCGCTTTCCGCCAGCCGGGCGGTGATTTTGCGCAGCGCTTCTACAAATTCGGGGGGAAGCATGGAAGCGCTCATACCGCCTCCAAAGCCTGCGCCAGATCGGCGATCAAGTCCGCCGCGTCTTCGATGCCCAGGGCCAGGCGGATGAGCTCGTCGCTGATGCCCAGGGCCCGTCGCTGCGCGGGTGGCATGTCGAAGTAGGACATGATCGCGGGCTGAATGACCAGGGTGTCCACGCCGCCCAATGAGGGGGCGATGTGCGCCAGGCGCAGCGCATCCACGAAACGGGAGGCCGCGGGCCCGTCGCCCGCGATCTCGAAGCTGACCACGCCGCCGAAGCCGGACATCTGTCGGCGGGCCACGGCATGATCTGGGTGCGAACTCAGGCCCGGATACCACACCCGCCCGATTTTGGGATGTTCTTCCAGGAAGCGGGCCACGGCCAGGCCCGACGCGTTCTGGCGCTGCACCCGCAGGCCCAGGGTTTGCAGCCCGCGGTTGATCTGGTAAGCGGTGGCGGGATCGACGACGGCGCCGAACAGGGCGTGGCTCTCTCGCAGTCGGGCGATGAGTTCGGCCCCGCCCACGATGGTTCCGGCCAGCAGGTCGTTGTGCCCGGCCAGATATTTGGTGACGCTATGGATGACCAGATCGATGCCCAGGGCCAGGGGCTGCTGGTTGAGGGGCGTGGCGAAGGTGCTGTCGATGAGGGTGAGGATGCCGCGGGGGCGGGCGATTTGGGCCAGGCCCGCCAGATCCACACAGCGCAGGAAGGGGTTGGTGGGCGTTTCCGCCAGAATGAGACGGGTGTTGGGGCGAATGGCCCGCTCGATGGCGGCCAGATCGCCCGAAGGCGTGGTGGTGGCCTCGACGCCGTAGCGTTGCAAAAAATCGTTGACGAACACCCGGGTGCGGTGATAGGCGTCATCCCCCACGATGAGATGATCCCCGGCCTGCAACAGCAGCAACAAGGGGATGGTGATAGCGGCCATACCCGAACTCAGCAACAGGGCGTCCTCCCCGCCCTCCAGCGCGGCCAGTCGTTTTTCCACCGCCCGCACCGTGGGATTGCCATAGCGCCCATACTCCCGCCTATCTTGCGCGCTATCCGATTCTTTGTACGCGATGAGATCGGCGGTATCGTGAAAAGTGTAGGCAGCGGATTGAACAATGGGCGGGGTGAGGCTGTTGAATCCCTTGCGCATGGGTGCGCCCGCGTGCAGCACGCGGGTGCTGGGCCCGGGCGCAGCATCCGGCTCAGATTTGTGGCCGTTGCCATTGACGCGGGCGGAAGGCTGGATTGTCGTCGTTGTCAGGGGTCGCATAGATGCCTCCGGAATGTGAGGATCAATGACTGATGATTAAAGATTAAAGCGTTCTTTCCCGAAGCGGGCTGTTTGTCTCTTTAATCATCAATCCATTAATCATCGATCATCCAAAGAGGCGACGCTCGGCGGCCAATAAAAAAACAGACCTCCGGGCGAGAGGTCTGTCAAAAAATGCTGCGATCTGACAATCCTCTCATCGTCCAGAATCATACTCTGTCCGGCATTGGCACCTGGAACGCAATTGTCCTGGTTGCCGAGGCTTCATCGGGCCGGTCCCTCCGCCTCTCTGGATAAGAAGAATTGTTGTTGTATTCGTTTGAGATGCCCGCGGACGGGCGCTTGTTTCAAAGTTGCGGCATTCTAGCACAGAACCAGATGGGATGCAAGTCGGCCGCAAAAGCGTCCAGCCTGAGTCCTCACACCTGCATCCCGCCCACGCACATCTCATAAAGGGGAATCAGGGCCAGCAGGATGGGCAGGAGCCGCTCCGCGGCTGTCTCGCCCCAGCGGATGGCTTTTTCGGGAGCGACCTCTGTGAATAACGCCAATTGCACCGAACCGTCGGCTGGCAGTTCGGAGATGCGAAAGGGGATATCATTAAGGATGGAGGCGCTGGGCAGCGTGCAGGCCTCGCGCCAGGTGAGCGCATCCTTCTCGAAGCGCCAGCAGCCCCCCAGCGCCCCGCCCAGGCTGGTGGTCATATCGGTGAGGGTGAGAGGATAAACGCTGAGCAAATGCACGATCATGGCCAAAACGGCAGGATCGTACGTCAGCCGGAAGCGAAAGCGATCCCAGTGTTCGCCACTGCCGTGGATCAGCAGGCCCCATTGCAACGCCGAGGGAGACGCCGAGACAAAGAGATGCGCCTGCGGGGGTTTGGGTGGAAAATGATATTCGGCCCGGCGGGCGATGTGGATGCTGTTGGAGCCAGGAACGCCCCATGTCTCATAATGCCGCCCATACACTTTGCGCAAGCCCCGCCGCAACTCACCGCCCAGCGCCCGCCGATGCCGCCAATGCGTGCCGCGCACAGCTATGCTGAAGTCTTTTTCTCGAAAGCCGGTAAAGGAGTCCATCTATTTCTCCCGGGAACTGGAAGGGACGGGCGCTGATAGTACAAGTTTAGCACAGCTTGTAGCCTCGGGCAACGAGTGTTTTTGCAACGATTTTCCATAACGAGTAAGATTATGCCACGCATTGCTCTTTTCCCCTTCCCCCATCTGGATGCTGCCATGAAAAGATGCTCCCCCGCCATGATTCTCCTCCTCGTTGCGCTGGTTCTCAGCGGTTGCGCTTTCGATCTGCCTCTTACCACGCCCGAGCCGGTGATGCTGGTCACCTCTGCGCCGGTCGCGGAGACAGCATTGCCAACGGTGGTCGGACTACAGGATGAAACGACGCCCGCAGCGTCGCTCGACCTCACTGCTACGCCCGAACCCACAGCTATCCCCGCACCAGCGCATCCCACCATCACCGAGACGCTGGCCGCGGGGCTGACCTATGTGGAATCAGGATTCAGGCTGACTCTGCCCCCTCTTGACAGCTTCACCCCGACGACGCCGCCCGAATTGAACAGCGTCCAGATCGAGCAGGCCCTGGCCAGCGGCGATTGGCTGGCGGTCATCAGCTCGGCGGGATGGAACGAAAATGGACAGGGATTCCGCACAGTGATTATCAGCAATGACAGCGGCAAAGAGACCATGCGCTGGTGGGGGCGGGTGGATGCGCGCGGGCTGGCATCGACCACAGTTTTTACGGGCATGCCCCGGCCAAAATCCAAAAAAGCCAATGGCATGATCGGTAAAATCGTTCCTTTGCCCAATGGCAGCGCCTATCCCCGCTATTTCGAGAACGAAAAGGGGCAGCGGTTTGGCATCGCCAGCAACAAGAAAGCCATCAGCGACCTGCTGGAAAATATGACCGAGGCGGACGGACGCATTCAGGTGTGGGGCGAGATTCGTTATGCGGTGAATGATTACAACGGGCGACGCATTTTGGTGCGCAAGTATGATCTGAAAGACGCAGAGTCAGAGACGATCCTGGCCCGGGCGCAAGCTGACGCCGCGCCGCCCGCTTCTGAATCGGACGCCATCGATCTGGGCCCCATCGCCATCGTTTATCAACCCAAACCGCAGGCCATCATTCATGGTCAGGCGCAGGTGGCGGGTGAGGTGGACAATCCCGCCGGGGATCATGTCATCGTGCGGGTGGAAAATGCCGTGGGCCAGACGCTGGGGGAAACCACCAGCCACCTGAGGCCAACCCAGGACGCCGCCGCCTCGTTTGCCGCGGTCGTCCCCTTCACCGATCCGCCCGGTCTCAGCAATGGCCGCATCGCCATTTATGCGCCCGACGCGGCCAGCGGCCAGCCGCAACTGCTGGGCTGGCAGGAAGTGCGCTTTGCCGGAGACGTGGGCGACAGGCGCGTGACCATCGTGCAGCCGGAATCGGGCGCGGCCATCCGCGGCAAAATTCAGGTGGCGGGCCGGGCGCAGAACATCCCCTCGGGCGTGCTGCTGGTGCGAGTGGAGGACGCCGCGGGGACAGTGATGGGCAAGGCCCGGGCCAAAATCAATGCGGAGGGCGGCTGGCGCACCGGCATCCAGTTCCGTCGCCCCAAAACCGCGCGGCCGGGCGTCATCGCCATCTACGACATCAATCCCGATAACGATTCTCTCATCCTGCTGGCCCAAACCCCGGTGTGGCTGAAGCGATGATGCTAGTCACTCGACTGATTGTCGGTTTGGCCGATACTCTTTTTCCATTCCACCGACGGTTCCATCAGATAGGCTTCATGCTCATCTCTTGACGCCTGCACCCCGTAGCCATCCCGTTTTGACACCCCCTCAGAAAGCAATGAAACAATCAGCGTGTTCATACTGACGCCTTCGCGTCGGGCCCGCTGAGCCAACCGGGCGTGAAGACTTTTTGGCATCCTGGTCACAAATTTGCCGCTATAACTGCCGCCGCTGCCAGGTTCGGGCGCGGGCAACCCCATCTCTTCCAGGGCGGCGATGGTTTCTTTCAGGGCGTCCATGCCGTTGGCGATAGCTTCGTCAACGGTATCGCCATCCGAAATGCACTCTGAAAAATCGGGGAATGAGATCAGAAAGCCTCCGCCATCCTCGTCTGAAAGAGGCCGTATTTCGAAAGGATATCGTGACAGATCACGCATGGTCATTCATCCAACACAAAAGTGACAAACTTTTTGATGTATATCGGTTTGATTGGCCGCCGGGCGGGCACGGGCAGGGTTCTCCCGTCGGTGCGAATGAAAACAACATGGTTTGTCCCTTTCTGTCGCCACGCAATGCCATAGGCCAATGCCACCGTTTTCAGGGCGTCGATTCGCCAATCGCGGGGATTTTCCCGCATTTTATGGAGAATTTTATCAGCTCTGCTCATAAGATAGTATCACATTGAGTATCATAAAGCAAATGATGAACCAACGCCATCAATCCTCCGACGGGCGCTAACCGCTCATGGCGTTGACGGCCGCGGGCCCGGCGTTGCGCCCGCTATCACCCGGATCGCGCCTGGCAGCGCCCGCACAGCCACCTGCTTCGGGCCCTCGGTCTTGATCTCGCCATCCACCAGCATGGGCAAGGGATCATCGCTGTCGATCTTGATCCACGCGGTTTGGTGATAATACACGCCCGGCTCATGGATGTGCGTCCCTTTCATGGTCTTGGGCAGCAGCTTGAACACCCCCAGACGCGAACGGGCGTCGGCCACCAGGAAATCCAGCAAGCCGTCATCCTGGCGGGCGTCGGGAGCCAGAAAATAGACGCCGCCGGTGCGGTAGCCGATGGAAATGTAGGCCATGAGCACCGGGCGTTTTTCCAGCTTCCCCTCCGCCCATTCAAACCCCGCCGCGGGCCATTTTGCCTTGAGGATGGCCTTGATCGCGCCCAGAATGTAGCGGGTTTCGCCCTGTATGCGCTGGATTTTGGCCGCCTCCATGTTGGCGATGGCCCCCAGGCCCACGATGAAATCATTCATAAAGACATACTGATTGGCCCGCCCCAGGTCCATCACCCGAATGTGTTGCGCTTCCACCAGCAGCTTGCAGGCTGCTTCGAGATCGCTGGGGATGCCGAGCTGATAGGCGTAGTCGTTGGCCGAGCCCAGGGGAATGATCCCCAGCGCGGCCCCGGCCCGTTCGTCAGGCCCCACCATGCCGTTGACCACCTCGCTGATGGCCCCGTCGCCGCCCGCGGCCACGATGGGATCGAAGCCCGCAACCACCGCCTCCCGGGCGAGCTCGACGCCATGCCCCGGGCCTTCTGTCTCCACCCAGTCGTAATCGTAGCCCAACTCGTCGAGGATGCGGCGCACCTCGGACGCCCGTCTACCGGCGTTCCAGCGATTGGAATAGGGATTGAGGATGACTTTAGCGGGCATAATGAAGCACTCCTGGGCCAGAAAAACGCTTTGAAGACGCCAACAGCTTCATTATAACATGCCCGCAAGGGTTGTCCCATGCTATAATCTCAGCATCAACCGATTTTCACGCGAGGAGAACTTATGCCCCCCATTATCAAAATCAGCGAAGCAAAAGACTATGTAGGCCAGGTCGTCGCGGTGCGCGGCTGGCTCAAACGCAAGACCGGCAAAGGCAAGATCAACTTTCTGCGGGTGCGAGATGGCAGCGGCATCTTCCAGGCAGTGGCCTTTCGGCCCAATCTGGGAGATGAAAAATTCGCTGCGGTCAAAAGCCTGACCACCGAATCCTCCATCATCCTCACCGGCGAGATCAAGGCGGACGAGCGGGCGCCGGGCGTGCCCGGCGGCTACGAGATGGATATCCGGGATATCGAGATCGTGCAACGGGCCCAACCCTATCCCATCGCCCCCAAGGAGCATGGCGTCGAATTCTTGCTGGATAACCGGCATCTGTGGCTGCGCAGCGACCGCCAATGGGCCATCCAGCGGGTGCGGGCCACAGTCATCCGCGCCATCCGCGACTGGCTGGATGATCACGACTTCCTGAACGTGGACACGCCCATCCTCACGCCCGCCGCTGGCGAGGGCACCACCACCCTGTTCGAAATCGATTATCATGGACAGCCCGCGTTTCTGGCCCAGACCGGGCAGCTCTACAACGAAGCCAACATTTTCGCCTTCGGCAAGGTCTATTGTTTCGGGCCCACCTTCCGGGCCGAAAAATCCAAAACCCGCCGCCATTTGCAGGAGTTTTGGATGGTGGAGCCAGAGATCGCGTTCTGCCATTTGGATGATCTGCTGGCAATCGAGGAGCAATTCGTCTCCTACATCGTGCAGCGGACGCTCAAAGAGCGGGCGGACGAGCTGGCGCTGTTGGGGCGGGATACATCGAAGCTGGAGAATGTCATCGCGCCCTTCCCCCGCCTGCATTATGATGACGCCGTGGCCATGGTCAACGAAGCCGCGGCCGCGGGCGTGACCGTGCCTCCCAAAGATGAGCCGCTGACGCCCATGACCTGGGGCGATGATTTTGGCGCTCCCCACGAGACCTATATCGCCAGCCAGTTCGAGAAGCCGGTCTTCGTCACCCACTATCCCACCGCGGCCAAAGCTTTTTACATGGAGCCCGACCCCAACCGGCCCGAGGTCTGCCTCAGCGCGGATCTGCTGGCCCCCGAAGGCTATGGCGAGATCACCGGCGGCAGCGAGCGCATGAGCGATCCCGACAAGCTGCTGGCCGCCATCCACAGCCAGGGCCTGCCCGAAGAAGCCTTCGACTGGTATCTCGACCTGCGCAAATACGGCTCGGTTCCGCACAGCGGCTTCGGCCTGGGCCTGGAGCGCACCGTGGCCTGGATCACGGGCGTCAAGAGCGTGCGCGAGGCCATCGCCTTTCCCCGCGTCCTCGGGCGCGTCAAGCCGTGAGGATCAGTAAACAGTAAACAGTAAGCAGTAAGCAGTAAG
>JALSPL010000419.1 GCA_026985975.1 Anaerolineae bacterium
CTGTTTGACGCCGAAGATGGGGCCGTTGGGATCGGCCTGGTAATCCTTCACCGCCAGATATTTATCATCCACCCAGCGGATGAGCAGATCGGGGGCGCGATCGATGTGGGGGCCGGTGTAGATGTCTTCTCGGCGCATGACCTCGGCCACCATGCGTTCGCCCGTGTCGGGGTCCCGCAATTCGTACAGGGCCGCGGTCAGTTCGGCGATGAACGCCTCCACCTCATCGGGCTCGATGACGCCCTCGGGGTCTCGGCCCTTGATGTTGAGATTGATATTGCCCAGGTTGCCCACCGAGTAGGCTTTGGTGCGGCGCCAGTCGATCTCCGCCTGTTCCATGAAGGTTTCCACCGCGGCGTGAGCGCCGGTGAAGCGCTTCAAAAAGCCCTTGACGCCTACGGGCAAGAAGCGCTGGGCCAGATAAAAGCTGTTCATCACGCCCTTGCGGGCCACCCGCCGCACTCGATCCGAAACCGTCAGCTCCGCACCCTGCTTGTAATGGAACCAGCCTTTTTGCGCCAGCCAACGGTCCAAATACACCGTGTGCACGATGGGCCCGGCCCCATGATCCGACATGATGATGAGGGTCACGTCCTCGGGCAGGTCGTCCACCAACCGGGCCAGATGCCCGTCGATGCGTTTATAGACCTGCAAGATGGCGTCGTGATTGGGCTGGCTGGGGTCGGCCATGAGATGCCAGGAGCAATGCTGAATGGCGTCGGTTTCCATCTCCACCCACATATAGAAATCCAGCGGCTCTCGGTCGATGGTGCGCCATAACAGCTCGAAGCGCTTGTCCACGCCCTCCAGCGTCTCTTTGAGATATTGCGCATGGGATTTGCCCACGGTGCTGACCGCGATGAAATGCACGTCGTTGACTTCAGATTTGAGCTCGGGCGGATAGGTGTAGGCCGAATCCAGGCCCGGCGTGTCCAGGCCCGAGATGAGAAAACCGTTGACCGGCTCGGGCGGGAAGGTCATGGGCACATTGACCACGCCCACGCGGCGACCGGCATCGGAAAGGATGCGCCACAGGCTGCGGCCCGAGCGCACCGAGGCGTTGGTCAGCTCTTGCTTATAGGTTCCGGGAATGCGGCGGGCGAAGTCGAAGATGCCATGCTTGCCGGGATTGAGGCCTGTAAGGAAAGTGGTCCAGGCCACCGCAGTGAGGAATTGGATGGAGGAGCGCAGGCCGCCGGACGCGCCGCCCGCTTGCAAGCGGGCCAGGGTGGGCAGATGTCCCTGGTCGATCCAGGGTTGCAATAGCGTCCAGGGCACGCCGTCCAGCCCGATAATCCAGACGCGTTGGGAGGGAGAGGTTGATGGGGGGTTTGTCATAGAAAAATGCGTGGGCGATGAGATGACTGGGGCGAAAGAAGTGATGCAGTAATCAGTATCTCGAGTGTTGTGTTTTTGGTCTTGCACCAACTGTCTCCCGGGGATAGTCGTTATCTCCGGGACGAAAATAGACGAAACTGGACGAAGGTGGACGACTTCTTCGTCGATTTTCGTCCCTTCGTCCAGATTCGTCGGCGTTCTGCGCCTTTATTTGGCGATTGCGCCAGCAGCAACTGCAAATCACAACTATCGAGTATAGAATGTTAGCACGGTGGCGTCAGCGCCGCCAATTTCGACTGAACGTAACTGTACGGAAAATAAACGTTGGCGTCGTTTGCAGAGGCGCTCTCGAAGCCAACGTTGGCCTGGCGCTCAACCACGTAATGCGTAAAACGTAAAACGTGAAGACCTTACGCATTACGCATTACGTTTTACGGGCTTGGCTGCCCGCGCCAGATTGGCTTGCACATTTTCATTCCTTATTGGCGTGCAGACGCTCATGGCGCCTGTACGGAAAAAAGAAGATCGGAACGCAAAAAAAAGCCGAAAAATCTGATGGGTGCGTCCTATTTCAGTTGGAGGTTAACGTCTGCCGCCTCCGCCTGGGGCTGATAGGCCCAGGCTCATAGCTGAAAGACGCTAAAGCGCCTTACTCAAATGCGACGTATCGCCGCTACTGAAC
>JALSPL010000420.1 GCA_026985975.1 Anaerolineae bacterium
TCCTCCCGCAGCGCCTTCCAGGCCCGGCCCACGCGGGCGTCCCGGAGCTGCCAGGCGACATAGCCCACCAGGAGGATGCCCGCCAGCACAATGTAATACATCTGCTGCGGCCCCTTGAAAACGAAACCGCCAATATGCGGCTTGGGAATCTGCAAAATGCCCTGAGCGCCGCCGATGTAGGGTTTTAGCCAGTCGGAAAGCACCAGCACGCGAATGATCTCGCCAAAGCCCAGGGTGACGATGGCCAGATAGTCGCCGCGCATCTTCAGCACGGGGATGCCCAGCAGCACCCCCGCCAGCATGGCCAGAAAGACGGCCAGGGGCAGCGCCATCCAGAAGCCCCAGCCCAGGGTGGCCAGTTTGCCGGTGGTGGTGAGAATGCCCACGGTGTAAGCGCCGATGGCGAAGAAAGCCACATAGCCCAGGTCCAGCAGGCCGGCGAAGCCCACCACGATGTTCAGTCCCAGACCCATGATGATATAGATGCCTACGGTGGTCAGGATTTCGCTGGGGTAGGAGCCCAGAAATCGGGGCAGGGCCAGCAGAATGATCAATCCCAAAAGGAATGCAACAATGCGGATGCTGGTTTGCTGTTTGCCGGGCAGCGCCGCCACTTTTTGGGCGGGACGCCATTTGCCCGAGCTGCGCCACAGGCTGTAAAGAGCGCCCAAAACCAGGAAGAGAATGGCGCCGCCCCAGGAGAGGCCTTTTTGGGCGTAGATGAATTTGCCGATGGGTTTGTACCAGTCTTTGTTACCGAAGGTAATGCCCATCAGTTCCTGCATAATGCCCATGAGCAACACAAATGCGATGCCTGCCAACAGGGCGTTGCTCCAGCGGCGGGGCGTCAGGGCAAACAAGCCGCCTAACAGGCCAACGATGGCGCTGATCAGAAGATTGGCGAGAACGGCGCCCATTAGACCTTCTTTGCCGAGATGCAGGATGCCCAGCAAATCGGGCGAGACATTCAGGAAAACTGAGCGTAGATTGAAGTTCGTTCCCAGCGCCAGCAGCGCCGCTACAAACGCGCCGCCCACCAGGCCCACCAGAGCGCTGGCCAGGATGGCGTAGCCCAGCGATTTCACCTTACGGGCGCTGTTGGCGGAAAAATATCCCAGCAGAAAAACGGGCGAGAAAAGAGCGATTTGGCCCAGAGTCAGCGTTTCGGAGATGATATAGCGTTTGTTGAAGGCCACGACCATGCCGACCAGAATGACGTATACGGCGACGATGCCGCCAATGGCGCCATATTTGAGGATGTCGGACCAGGTGAATTTCAGTTCTTTATCCATGTCATTGCCTCCTTATGCCTTCTTCTCTGAGAGCCGTTCGCCCATGATGCCGGAAGGCCGGAAAATAAGCACCAGCACCAGCAAACTGAAAGCGATAGCATCTTTTAGCTGATAGGGGGAAGGAATGCCGAGGCCGTCCAGAATCAGGCTGGGACCCAATGATTCGACGATGCCCAAAAACAGACCGCCCAACATGGCTCCGGGCACGTTGCCGATGCCGCCCAGCACTGCAGCGGTGAAAGCTTTGATGCCGGGAATGAAACCCATGAAGGCGTTCACCTGTTTGAACAGCAGGGCGTACAAAATGCCGGCCACGCCCGCCATGGAGCCGCCCAACGCAAAGGTGTTGACAATGACCCGATCCACATCGATGCCCATCAGCGCCGCCGCCTCTTTATCTTCGGCTACGGCCCGCATGGCTTTGCCCGCCTTGGTCTTTTGCACATACCAATACAGGAAGATCATCATCAGAGCGGCGACCACAATGACCAGGGCCTGCGCCGTGAGAATGGGCCATTCGCGGCCGAACAGATTCAATTTGCCATCCAGCGCCGGAAAATCGGGATAAGTCTTGACGCCGGATCCGTAGATGCCGCGATAGGTGTATTGCAGAAAGAAAGAAGCGCCGATGGCTGTAATCAGCGGCACCAGGCGCGGCGCTCCTCGCAGCGGACGATAAGCGATGCGCTCCAGCACCACCGCCACCAGCACCGAAACCGTCATGGCCACGGCCATCAGAATCAGCAGTGTCCACACCCAATGACGCGCCAGAAAACCTGATTTTTCCAGAGCAACGGCCACAAAATAAGCTGTAAACACGCCTCCGGTGAACACCTCGCCATGGGCGAAGTTAATCATAAACAAAATGCCATAAACCAGGGTGTACCCCAGTGCAATAAGTGCATAAACGCTGCCTTGCGCCAGACCGAAAATGGTGAAATCCAGCCAGACGCTGGTCTCATATTTCCCCGATGAAAGCGTTACGTAGGATCCATAAAGCACCGCAGCCAACAACCCCAACCCAATCAGCCACATGACGATGTCCGTGGTATCGTACTTCCGCATAAACTTATGCAACATAGCACGTCCTCCATGACAAGCGTAGGGGATGGGCCGGAAACCCCTCGGGCCCATCCCTTTTTGGTGATGGAATCGTCAAAGATGGAAAGACGCCCGGAGCGCCTGACAGCGTTCCGGACGCCTGACGATTGTCGTTATTTGTTCATCCATCCCTGAGCTTCGGACCAGACAGGCACGAACTGGCCGTCCTGGACCTGGTTGATCACGATCTCGGGATCGGCGCAGTCGCCGTACTCGTTGCAAGTCAGGTTGCCGGTGATGCCTCTGAAGTCC
Source organism: Anaerolineae bacterium (assembly GCA_026985975.1). GTDB lineage: Bacteria > Chloroflexota > Anaerolineae > J102 > J102 > M2005. The sequence goes on from JALSPL010000420.1 coordinate 2,646, forward strand.
TTGGTGGCGAACAGGGCGTCGCGCAGGGCCTGACGGCCGATGTAAAGATTGCCGTCCGCGTCTTTGACAGCCACCTGCTTGATGGCGTTCAGCAGCAGGTTGGCGGCGTCATAAGCGTGGCCATGATAGGGAGCCTTGTACTCGCCGAATTTCTCCTGGAACTTCTTGTCGAAAGCAGCGCCCAGTTCGTCATCGAACTTGGTGTTGGGGGCGGAAATGTACATGCCCTCGGCTGCTTTCCCGGCCGCTTCCAGGAAGGCGTCCGTCTTCAAACCATCGGCGCCGGCCAGCGTCACGTCTTTCAGGGCGTCGATCTCTTTGGCCTGGCGGGTGATGAAACCGCCCTCGGCGGCGAAGATGGGGAAGAAGAGGAAGTCAGGCTTGTTGGTGGCGATGCTGGTCAGCACCGGGCGCATGTCGGTGTCACCCACATTCACGGCTTCCTGGGCCACGACTTCGCCGCCCAGCTCGGTGAAATGATCTGTGAACACCTGCTGCAACTGTTCGGCATAAGGGCTGCCATCATGGATGGTGGCCGCCTTACGCTTGTCCAGCTCCTGATAAGCGAAGATGGCGACTGCTTTACCCTGCACGGCATCATTGGCCGCAGTGCGCAGGAAGCCGGCCTGATGGGTGTCGGGGGCCGTCAGAGATGAAGCAGTGGCGGAGGGCGAGATCAAAACCATGCCCGCATCGCTGAGGATGGCGGCGGCTGGTTCGGCGGCGCTGGAGCAAGTGGTGCCGATGACGCCGATGAGGGTGTTATCGGAAGCCAGCTTGGTGGCGGCAGTCTGGCCGCCTTCGGCGGAACATTGAGCGTCTTCACCCACGAGCTCCACAGGATGCCCGAGCAGCTCATTGTTGATGTCGTCCAGAGCGATCTCGACGCCGTTGCGCTCGTCGATGCCATAAGAGCCAACGGGGCCGCTGGTGACCATGGCGTAGCCGATGCGAATGGGATCATCGGGGCCGATCTTGACCACGCCCAACGGATCGCTGGGGGGCTCGGTCACCGTGGGGATCTCCATCTCGCCGCCTTCAGCCGCGCCTTCGCCAGCGCCTTCTTTGTTCAGCCAGCCCTGAGCCTCAGACCACACAGGCACATATTCGCCGTTCTGAACCTGATTGATGACGATCTGGGGATCGGCGCAGTCGCCGTTCTCGTCACAGGTGATGGTGCCGGTGATGCCCTGCATATCCTTGGTGGCGAACAGGGCGTCGCGCAGGGCCTGACGCCCCACAATGAGTGTGCCGTCGGCGCCTTTCTTGGCCACTTTCTCGACAGCGTTGAGCAGCATGTTGGTGGCGTCGTAGGCGTGAGCGTGGAACGCGCTGATGGGCGGTTCGCCGTACTTCTGCTGATGCACCTCCAGGAAGTGCTTGCCCAACTCGTTCTCGAAGTTCAGGTTGGGGCCGGAGATGTACATGCCCTCGGCAGCGTCGCCCGCGGCTTCGATGAAGTCGGGGGAGATCATGCCGTCGGAGCCGGCCAGCGTGGTGTCTTCCAGACCGTTCACTTCTTTCGCCTGGCGGGTGATGAACGCGCCTTCGGCGATGAAGATGGGGTAGTACAGGAAGTCGGGTTTGTTGGTGGCGATGCTGGTCAGCACCGGGCGCATGTCGGTGTCACCCACGTTCACAGCTTCCTGGGCCACGATGTTGCCGCCCATCTCGCTGAATACATCGGCGAACACCTGTTGCAACTGCTCGGCGTAAGGACTGCCATCATGGATGGTGGCCGCGCTCTTCTTTTCCAGCTCTTTGTAGGCAAAGGTGGCCATGGCCTTGCCCTGCACCTTGTCGTTGTGGGCCGTGCGCAGGTAACCAGGCTGATGGGTGTCGGGCGCCGTCAGGGAAGGAGCCGTGTTGGACGGGGAAATGAGCACCATGCCCGCGTCGCTGAGGATGGCCGCAGCCGGTTCGCCAGCGCTGGAGCAGTTGGTGCCGATGACGCCCAGCAGGGTGCTGTCAGACGCCAGCTTGGTGGCGGCCGTCTGTCCGCCCTCGGCGGAGCACTGGGAGTCTTCGCCGACAAGCTCGATGGGGTGCCCCATCAGCTCGCCGCCGCGATCGTCGATGGCAATCTCGATGCCGCGACGAGAGTCCACGCCCAGAGATTCGTTGGGACCGCTGACCACCAGCGCGTAGCCGATGCGGACGGGATCGTTGGGGCTGATCTCGACGCATCCCAGCGGATCGTCACAGGTCATGTCTTCGGAAACTTCTTTGGTGGGCTGTTCGGCGGGCGCGGCCTCAGTGGCTTTGGGAGCCTCTGTGACTTTGGGAGCCTCTGTGGGCTTGGGGGCCTCTGTGGCTTTGTTGCCGCCACAGGCCGTCAGGGCCAATGCTGCGATCAGCACCAGCAGGGTGATGAAAATCCACTTTTTCTTCATACGATCTTCTTCTCCTTTTGAGTGAGATGAGGGAAAATGGACAGATACCAGTACATCGGCAATTGCCAGGCAGGGACTTTTACCGATAATCTTACAAGTATAACGCGATCAATGATTTTGTCAAACATAGCGTTGCCCCCGAGAAAGGTTCTTCTGCCAAGGCATTTTTTTCTTTTCAAACATTCACGCCTGAGTAATGTTTGAAGATTCTTGCCGAATTTTCTTTATGTTTATCCCCTTTTCGTTTTGGATTTGTTGATAGAATTTATCGAGATAACAGACTTTTTACGTTGAAGCGCCCAAACGCGTTAGATTGTTCGCGCCCGTAAGACGCTGTACAGGCTGAGATCGCCTTCGCGCCCATCGGCCAAAAAGTGCTCTTCCAAGCTCAAATCCGCAGCCTTTGCCAGCGTTTCTATCTCGGCCTCGTCTAGCTGATGCGCGTAGCGCACGCCCCCGCCATCTTTCTTCCAGTCCAGCAGATAATCTCCGGGCTCCACGTCCGCGTCTTTCAGCCCCGCAGCGGCCCAGGGCAGCAGCTTGCGCCGCATCCTTTCATTCTGGACAAAACGCCAATTGGAGAGGATGAGAACGCCGCCCGGTTTCAGACAGGCGCCCGCGGCCTGCACAAAGGCCCGCCGGGCCTCGAAGCCGGGGATGTGGTGCAGCAGCGCCAGGGCCGTGACCACATCGAAATAGCCTGACGCCCGCCGCCATTCATCTGAACTCAAGTCAATTCTGAAGAACTCAGTTGAGATGTGCGCCAAATGGGCTGTTTGTTCTCGGGCAATGCGCAGCAACGCTTCGCTGCCATCCAGCCCCACATAGCGCGCCTGCTGCAGATGCTGTTCAAGATACAGCGCCAAGCGCCCGTTGCCGCAGCCCAAATCCAGCACCGCGCCTCGCTGTGGAAAATAGTGTATAATACGATCCCAGCCCGGCTGCGCGCCGAATCGCGTCCCCGAAAAAGAGGCGCCGAATTGTTCGTAAAACGTGCGATTGATATCCAGCAGCCGCTGGCGGACGGATTCTTTCATCATTTCGAATCGATCTCCAATATCTGATCTCTACTGGAGTCTGGCGAAAATTATTTTGGCCGCTTTTCAAGTCATTTTTTGACACAAATTAAGCGAATTTATCGAATTTTTCTCTTCTTTTTTTCGTATAATTCGTGTCAATTCGCGTCAAAATCAAAAACGCCAGAGTCCAGATCTCTATTCTAATGCCCACCATCTCTCTCTCCAAATGGTCTGACGCCGAGGGCCGCACCCGCGAAATCCCCACCGATGTGGCGGCGTTGATGCAGGTGCTGGCGCAGATTCGCGCGGTCGAAAACTGGAGCAATAACGCCTACCTGGGCGTCGTCAACGCTCACGCCCGCAAAACCGGACGACTTTTCTCCAAGACAGAGCTGATGGACGGGTATCGCAAGCTGACGGCGCAGGGGCTCATCGAACCGGATCGGGAGCTGGCGCGACGCTTGCAGCGCAAGCCTGTGCGCACCCACTCGGGCGTGGCGCCGGTCACAGTGCTGACCAAGCCCTATGATTGCCCGGGCGACTGTCTGTTTTGTCCCACCTTTGTGCGTCTGCCCAAGAGTTATCTGCCCGATGAGCCCGGAGCCATGCGCGCCCTGCAAAACGATTTCGATCCCTGGCGGCAGGTGACCTCCCGACTGCGCAGCTTCGAGGCCACGGGCCACAGCGCCAACAAGGTGGAGCTGCTGATTCTGGGCGGCACCTGGTCCGCGTATCCCAAGAAATATCGCGAGTGGTTTGTGCAGCGCTGCTTGGACGCGATGAACGGAACTGATTCGGAGACGCTGGCCCAGGCGCAGCGCCGCAACGAAGACGCCCGCTATCGCAATGTGGGTCTGGTCATCGAAACCCGGCCCGACGCCATCTCCGCCCGCGAGATCATGCACCTGCGCAAGCTGGGCGTCACCAAAGTGCAGATGGGCGTGCAAAGCATGGATGACCGCATCCTGGCCCTGAACAAGCGCGGGCACACGGTGGAAGACACGCGTCGGGCCTCTCGGATGCTGCGGGCCGCGGGCTTCAAGCTGGTGGGGCACTGGATGGCCAATCTCTATGGGGCCACGCCCGAATCCGACTACGAAGACTTCCAGCGCCTCTTCGACGATCCCGCCATCCGGCCCGATGAGCTCAAAATCTACCCCACCTCCTTGCTCAAAGAAGCGGAGCTTTACGAGTATTATCAGCGGGGATTGTATCGGCCCTACGATGAGCAGACACTGATAGACCTCATCGCCCGTTGCAAGTTGCACGTTCCCCGCTACGCCCGCATCAACCGCATCTTCCGCGACATCCCCTCGCCCAACATCGTGGAGGGCAACAAGAAGACCAACCTGCGGCAACTGGTGCAGCGCTACATGGCCCAGCATGAGCTGGGGGCCTGCCAATGCCTGCGCTGCCGCGAGGTGCGCCGCCAGAAGGTGAGCGCGGGCGATCTGCGGCTGGATGTGCTGCCCTACGACGCCGCAGACAGCCGCGAGTTTTTCATCAGTTTTGTCACAGCCGATGACAAGGTGGCGGGATTTTTGCGGCTGTCTTTGCCCCAAAATCCCGCTGTGGTCCCCATCGACGAGATCAAAGAGGCGGCTATGATCCGGGAAGTGCATGTCTATGGCCCGGCGCTGGGGCTGGGCAAAGACAGTCGGGGCGAAGCCCAGCATCGGGGATTGGGCGGGCGCTTGATCGCCCGGGCCGAAGCCATCGCCCGGGCCGAAGGCTACCGCCGCCTGGCCGTCATCGCCGCCATCGGCACGCGCAACTATTATCGCCGTCTGGGCTTTGAGATGACCGAATACTACATGATGAAGGATTTGGCGCCTTGCCAGTAAGATTCTTGTACGCGGAACAAAAAGTTACACAGAGAGCCGCGGAGGAAATCAGGAGCTTCACAGAGGATTTTTTAGAGATTTTTCTGTGGTTCTCTGGCAATCTCTGTGAAACGCTGTGTTCCTGTTTGGCTCTGGCTCGGCCAGGTTCGGACAGTCTGAAGCGCCGGCCCGTCGCATTTGCCCAAGGCGCTTTAGCGTCTTTCAGCTATGAGCCTGGGCCTGTCAGCCCCAGGCGGAGGCGGCAGACGTCAACCTCCAACTGAAATAGTATCTTGACAGTGAAATTCTTGTACGCGGAACAAAAAGTTACACAGAGAGCCACAGAGGAAAATCAAGAGCTTCACAGAGGTTTTTTTGAGATTTCTCTGTGTTTCTCTGGCAATCTCTGTGAAACTCTGTGTTCCTGTTTGGTTCTGGCTCGACCAGGTTTGGACACACCCATATGATTTTCGCCTGACTCCAGAAGCATTGTCTCACGCAAAGCATGCCCTGAGCGAAGCCGAAGGGTCGCCAGGGTGCAAAGAAGAATGTCAAAGTTTCGCCAAGAACAATCGGCTGAACCCCCGCTATTTTGGCTGCTTCTCTGCCAGCACTGTTGATTTCGACTTTTTCTCAGGGGAGCCAAAGCTGAAAGTCGCTCAGGAGCCCTGACGCCCCATCCCGCCCTGTCGTTTTCCTTCCAGCCGCTCCAGCCGGTGAGTGAGTTCAGCCAGAATCTCCCGGCGACGATACGCCTGCGTCCATGTTTCCGCCCGGGCCATGGCTTCCAACGTCCACGCCCGGGCTTTTTCGATGTCGCCGGTATGCCATTCATGATA
>JALSPL010000421.1 GCA_026985975.1 Anaerolineae bacterium
GCGTTGGGCCAGGGCCTCGGCGATATCGCCGGTGCCATCGGGCGAGTCGTCATCCACGATGAGAATGGTGCGCTTGCCCTCGATGGCGGGCAGCGTCAACAATTCGGCGGTGATGGCCTCGATGTTATCGGCTTCGTTGTAGGTGGGGATGACGATGACCAGGTTCATAAGGGGAAATGATGATTGCTCATAAGGATGACGCGCCATTATAGCAATCTGTTTCCGAAACGGCAAAGGCCTGCATTCTGGTGCAGGCTCTGTGCGGAGACTGCCAGGGCGCGGGGCCGCTAAACAATCGTTCCGGTTTGGGGCTCCACTTTTTCCGCTCTGGGAACGGAATTTGACGAATCTTAGGCAATCCCGTATGATATGACCCAATCATGCTGTGGATTCTTTTTTGATGTATTCTGTTTCTGTTGTTTTCTTCCGTCAAGGATGAGGTAAATGACCAACCAACACAAATTAGATAAGGTGGATTTTCGTATTCTTGATATTTTGCAGAGAAACGGGCGGATCAGCAATGCTGAATTGGCCCGACGCATTTCTCTTTCGCAGCCCGCCACTCACGCCCGCCTGAAAAGGCTGGAGCAGAGCGGGGTCATTCGAGCCTATATGGCCATGCTGGATAAGGAAATGCTGGGGTTCGAGATGCTCTGTTTTGTGCATGTCACCCTGGCCAAGCATCAGCCGGAACAGGTGGCGAATTTCCACGCCAGCGTCGCCGATATGCCCGAAGTGATCGAATGCTATCATGTCACGGGCGATTACGATTATTTGCTCAAGGTGGTTATGCGCCATCGCCGCGACCTGGAGGGTTTTTTGGTGGACAAGCTCTCCCGCATCTCGGGCGTGGGGCGCGTCCACACCAGCGTTGTGCTGCGCGAGGTCAAGGAGACCTACGCCCTGCCTCTGTTTCTTGATGTGAAAGAAGATTGAGAAGAGGGCGCACCTGGAACGGTTTGCAGCGCTCCAGGTGCGTTTTTTTATGCGCCGAATCGTTTCAGCCGATCGGTGTAGCCCAGCGCCCAGGGGATGATCTCGGTGGCGTGAAAGACGCCCATGGAACCGCCCTCGCTGGCCCGTTCTCCGAAGACGGTGACGCTGTCCTGCATCACGTTGGGGCCCCAGAACAGGGTGGGGACGGGATGATAGGAGTGGGAGCGCAGCTTGGCGGGCGTGCTGTGATCGCCGGTGACAATCAGTACGCCCGGATTCAGGGCCAGGATGTCCGGGATCACGGCGTCCACCGCCTCGATCTCATGCACCTTGGCGTCGAAATTCCCGTCTTCGCCATAGCTGTCGGTTTTTTTGATGTGGATGAAAAAGAAATCATAGTCCTCCCACACGTCTTTCAGGGCGGCGATCTCATGCTGCGGTCGGTCTCCCTCGAACTTGATGACTTCCATCCCCACCAGCTTGGCGACGCCTTTATACATGGGGTAGACGGCGATAGCGGCCGCTCGCAGCTTGTAGGTGTCGGGGAATTGGGGCAGGCCCGGGTCTTTGGCGATGCCCCGCAGGTTCAGGCTGTTGGCCCGGGGCTCGTCGGCCAGCACTTTGCGGGCCTGTTCCACCCATTTGTTGATCAGCGCCGCGGTGCGTTGGCCTTCGGGCGCGCCGCTGAGGTCCTCCACCGGCAGCGGCGGCTTGCCCGTCACCAATGGATCGGTCTCGGTGAGTTCGCCGCCTAATCCCTCGCCGCGAAAGATGACCGCGAAGCGATGCTCTTTCACCGGCTTGACGAAGACCTCGACGCCGTCCTCCGCCAGACTGGTGTTGGCCTGAAGCTTGGCCGTCAGGCGGATGCACTCCTCGGTGGGGATGCGTCCGGCGCGGCGGTCGATGATGAGGCCGTTCTCATCGGCGGTGGCGAAATTGCCGCGGGCCGCCACATCGTTGGGGCCGAGATCGAAACCGATGCCCAGCGCCTCCAGCACGCCGCGGCCGATCTCGTACTGCACCGGATCGTAGCTGAACAGGCTGAGATGCGCGGGCCCGGACCCAGGCGTAACGCCCGGGCGCACGGGGATCGACCGCCCGCTGCCGCCTTCTCGGGCCAGGCGATCCAGATGCGGCGTGTACGCGGCTTCCAGCTCGGTCAGGCCGTTGGGTTTCATGGGCAGGCCGCCCAGCCCATCCATCACCAGCAGCACGATTTTGTTGTCATTGTTTGTGACAAGCTCTTTGTAGATTTTGTGATCGGTAATGACCATTTTGGCCTCCATAAGAAAAGGGATGGACGATAATCGCCCATCCCCGAAAATCGAAACGTTGAACCAGCCTCAGACCAGGGCGACTTCGGTGGTGGGATCGAACAGGTGCATATTCTCCATATTCACCACCAGGTCGATCTTCTGCCCGGGCGTGGCTTTGGTGCGGGGGTCGACGCGGGCGATGAACTGCTTGCCGCCGACCAGGGCGTAAATGAAAATCTCGTTACCCATCAATTCGTAGAAATCCACCTCGGCCTGTAATGGCGCGGCGATGATGTTGGGCGGCACGAACTCCGCCGAGTGAATGTCTTCGGGGCGGATGCCGAAAATGACCTGCTGTCCCTTGTACTTGCGCAGTTGTTCGGCCACATCGGGGGGCAATTCCAGGCGGAAGGAGCCGCCGTCGATGTGCATCTTCTTGGCGTCGGGCTCTTCCACCAGGGTGGCGTCGAAGAAGTTCATGCTGGGGCTGCCGATGAACCCGGCCACGAAGACGTTGGTGGGATGATTGTAAAGCACCTGGGGCGCATCCACCTGCTGCAAAATGCCGTCGCGCAGCACCGCAATGCGATCGGCCATGGTCATGGCTTCCACCTGGTCGTGGGTCACATAGATGAAGGTGGCCTCCAGGCGTTTGTGCAGGCGGGTGAGATTGGCGCGTGTTTCGACGCGCAATTTCGCGTCCAGATTGGAAAGCGGCTCATCCAGCAGAAAGACTTTGGGGTTGCGAACGATGGCCCGTCCCAACGCCACGCGCTGACGCTGGCCGCCCGAAAGCGCTTTGGGCTTGCGATCCAGCAGATTGGAAATGCCCAGCAAATCCGCCGCCTCTTTCACCTTTTTCTGAATCTCCTGCTTGGGCACCTTGCGCAGCTTCAATCCGAACGCCATATTGTCGAACACCGTCATGTGCGGATAAAGGGCGTAGGACTGGAACACCATGGCGATATCGCGATCCTTGGGCGGCACGTCGTTGACGATCTTATCCTCGATCTTGATAATGCCCTCGCTGATTTCCTCCAGGCCCGCCAGCAGACGCAGCGAGGTGGACTTGCCGCAGCCGGAAGGCCCGACATACACCATGAATTCCTTGTCGTTGATGTGCAGGGTCAGATCGTTGACGGCGACCACATCGCCCCAACGCTTTGTTACATGTTCATAATCCACACTGGCCATGAAAAATCTCCTTTGTTTGAGATGTAAGACATCATCTATCAGCAGAACTGTTCGGTCGTCAGGTCGGGGCCGGACGCCAGGGGACGGGACTACTCATCCCGGCTCCTCTGTGGCCTTTGCATCCTTGGCTGATCCGCCTGCGGGCATTACCGCCAACACCGTCTGATAAATGCGCCTGAAGGTCTTGAGAAAGCACGATAGATTGCGCCACACCGGGTGGCAATTCAACTGATGCAATGATTTTGCTCGATAGGCCTCTCCTTTTGGTGAACGTAAATGGGATTACGAAACGACATCGGCATTATACCGAAGCCCGCGAGCATCCGTCAAATTGCCTCTTGCCCCCTCAATGTCTTTGTGCTAAACTATCAATGCAGCTCCCTTTCATATGCGTGATGCCCGAGGAACGTTTTGAGCCAACACCAGACCTAGGGGAGCCGGGTCATGTCCTGGCTGACGTGATAGCCCCTGATTGGCAAGACTGAGGCCAGACGTAGGCTCCCACCTGTTTCATACAGGTTCAAAAGCACCTGGACACACGGTATGAAGGGGGGCGAATGTCGTTTGTCTTCCACGAATGCGCCGTTTTCAAGCAATTGCTGAAGACGGCGTTTTTTATGAATGCTCGGCTTTCAGCGCATCTGTTCCGTACTGGAGTCTGGCGAAAATTATTTTGGCCGCTTTTCAAGTCATTTTTTGACACAAATTAAGCGAATTTATCGAATTTTTCTCTTCTTTTTTGTATAATTCGTGTCAATTCGCGTCAAAATCAAAAACGCCAGAGTCCAGTTCCGAAAATAAAGTTATGTTACGTCATTCCGAAGGAGCGCAGCGACTGAGGAATCTCCCCGCTTGCAAACGTGAGATTCTTCGCTCCCGCTGGTCGCTCAGAATGACGTAATGAGATTTTCATCGGTATCGGCGGGCAAGCGCCCGTGATAACTGCTGTAATGAAATTTTCTCCCCGCCTGCTTTGCGGGTAAAATAGATGTTTGGATGATTGCCGGATGTCTGCAATTCTCCCTTCTCGCCCATGTCGAAAGTAAAAAGCCTTGTTCTCCCCTTGTTATTGTTGGCGGCCCTGGCCCTGGTTTTATCGGGGTGCGGCCGCTCGGCGGCTTCTGTCGCGGTTTCTGGCGTGACGCCTACCGTCGTCAGGCAGGCCGCCCGGACCATCGCACCGGTCGTCAGGCCCACGGCCACGCCCGCTCCCGCTCCCGCCACCGCCACCGCTGCACCTTCCGCCGCATCAGCGCTGGCCGTTTACTGCGCTCCCGGCTTGCCGGATGCATGGCGGCAGTCTTTGCAAGATGCGTTGGGGCGGCAGCCGGTGATGTGCGTGGATGATCCGGCTGACGCCCGTATCCACATCGACCTGAAGCCGCTTTCCCTGGCCGGGGATCAGGCCCTGGCCAGGCGTTTTTTTGCCGTGGTCGCGCCCTTCGCCACGGTGCGGGATGATATTTCGTTGGCCGAGTTGCAGGCCCGCTGGATGGGGGATGGCGGGCCTTTGCTGGTGGCCGAGGAGGCGGCCGGGCTTCTGACCGTCATCTTCGGCGAGCCGCCCGCTCGCGTCGTCCCGGCGACAGAGATGGCCTCCGCTCTGGCCGAAGGGGATAACGCTCTGGGCATCCTTCCCTTTGATCAGCTTGATCCAGGCTACAAGGTCCTGACCGTTAACGGACGAAACATTCTGGATAAGCGCTTGACGCCCGCGGACTATCCCCTGGCCGTGGCATTGGCTGTTTCCGGGCCCGATGCGGCGCGGGTCCTGCCTCTGGTGAAAGATGCGATTCAACCAGTCACCAATCGGGACGTGGCGCGGATGACCACGCTGATCATGACCGGCGTCACCGCCATGTCTCGCGGCACCGCCGAAAAAATGGAACAGAAAGGCGTTCTCTATCCGGCGCTTGTCATCTCCGATACTCTCAGCGCCGCAGACATCACGCATGTCAGCAATGAAGTGCCTTTCATCAAGGGCTGTCAGGTGAATAACACTTACATGAACCTGGTGCTGTGCAGCGATTATCCCTATCTCGATGCTCTGAAAGCCATTGGCGTGGACATCATCGGTCTCAGCGGCAATCATGTCAACGATTTTGGCCGGGAAGGCGCGCGGGAATCGTTACAATTTTACAAAGACAACAACATTCCCGTCTATGGCAGCGGTCTGAATGAAGAAGAGGCCTGCAAGCCTCTGATGTGGGAATCCAACGGCAACAGCTACGCTTTTCTGGCGGCGCTGGCCTGGTGGCCCGAAGAGGCCTGGGCCACCGCCACCGAGCCGGGCGCCTGTTATTATTACAACAATCGGGCGAAAATACTGGACATGATTCACCGGCTCAGCCAGCAGGTGGATGTGGTTTCGGTGGAGCTGCAATTCGAGGAAACTTACAACCCCTGGCCCACGCGGGATCAGGTGCAGGAGTTTCGGGCGCTGCACAACGCCGGCGCCGATATCGTCACCGGGGTGCAGAGCCATGTGCCGCAGGCGGTGGAGCCGTATGGGGCCAGCGAACAAGGAGGCCCCGCCATCATTCTCTATGGCCTGGGCAATCTTTTCTTTGATCAAATGCAGAGCTGGGAGACCCGCACCGCATTGATTCCCCGGCATACGATTTATGAAGGACGGCTGCTCAGCACCGAACTGCTGACGACGGTGCTGGAGGATTTTGCGCAACCGCGATGGGCCACGCCCGAAGAGCGGGCCGAGATTCTACGCTCTATCTTTGCCGCCGCGCCGCCCAGAGATCGGCTGCCCGATATACCTACGCCCACGCCGGCTCCTACGCCTACGCCCGCCCCTCCGCCGCCTGCATCGGATGCCGCCACCCCAACAGAAGCCTCACCCAGCCCCGCGCCCGCGGCCACCAGCACGGTCGTACGCGCCCCCAGCGCCGTCAACCCCCATCCTCAGCCCACGCCGCCCCCTGCTGGCGTGGCGGTTTTGCCCTGGCCCGCGCATCAAGAGGCCGGTCAACCTCATTTCTTCCTGGCCCGTCCCACCGGCCCCCAATACAATCGTCTGGAAGATCTGGGCTATGCTTTTGGCAGCACCGCGGGCGGGCGTTACCGCGTCCACCATGGCGTCGACATCGCCAACCCCACCGGCACGCCATTGTTGGCCCCGGCCGACGGCGTGGTGGCGTACGCCGGGCCGGATGACGCTGCACATCAATACGGCCCCTATCCTGATTTCTACGGCAACGTCATCGTTTTCCAACTGGATCAGACCTGGCAGGGGCATACGATTTACGTCCTTTACGGTCATTTGCAGAAAGTGCAGGTGACGCCGGGGGAGCGGGTGACCACCGGACAGCAGGTGGGGCTCACCGGCATGACCGGCATCGCCATTGGCCCGCATGTGCATGTAGAAGTGCGGCTGGATGCGCCTGACGATTATAACGCCGCCTATAACGCTGCACTGTGGATGCAGCCTTTCGCCGGCTACGGCGTCATTGCCGGGCAAGTGATCACGCCAGATGGCCGGGCCTGGCATGATGTGACATTGCATGTGTATCGCTGGACCGGCGACGATTCTCGTCTGTACCGCGTTTTCTCCAGCTATGCCCTGGATGAGGGATTGCGACCTGATCCTGAATTGGGCGAAAATGCCGTGTTGGGGTCTGTGCCCGCGGGCGAGTATGAAATCGTCCTGAAGATGAACGGAGCCGCCTATCATCAGCGGGTGAGCGTCTCCCCGGGGCGGACGGCCTGGTTCAACATTATTGTCGCGCCATAATCTTTCCTCCTGATTGACCCTTTTTCTCATGTCCCGATTCCAACGCCTCTTTGTTCTCTTATTGGCGCTGACGCTGGCCATCACCGCGGCGAGCTGTCAGTCGAAAAACGATGATGGTCAGCGTCCCGTCGTCTCCGGCTCTGCGGCTGATGGCGGACGCGCGAACGCGGCGGGCCAGCAGCAATTGCTGGTCATGCCCGATGACGGCGTCAAGCCAGTCCTCGATCTCATCGACGGCGCCAAAAGCTCCATTCGTTTCAAAATCTATCTGTTCACTTATCGCGACGCCCGCAAGGCCCTGATCCGGGCCGCCAATCGCGGGGTCGATGTGCAGGTGATGATTGATCCCGATCCCGTGGGCGGCGGCGAGAGCAACGCCGAAAGCTATCAGATGCTGGAAGAGGGCGGCGTGGAAGTGAAATGGGCCCCCGGCGCCTTCAAACATAATCACGAGAAATCACTGGTGATCGATGATCGCCTGGCCATGATCGCCACCTTCAATTTTACGCATAGCTCCTTCACCCGCAACCGCGAATATGCTGTGCTGACGGATGATCCCGCGATCGTAGCCGATGTGGCCGCCATCTTCGATGCGGATTGGGCGGGCGAAGGCGTCGATATCAGTGATGACAGCCCCCTGGTTATCAGCCCCGTCAACAGCCGCCAGCGCATCACCGCGCTCATCGAGGGGGCGCAAGAGTCGCTCTGGCTGGAGGAGGCCACCCTGCTGGATGAGGATGTGACGCAGGCGCTGGAGGAGGCCATCGGGCGCGGGGTGGCGGTGCGTTTCCTGGCCCCGCAACGAGACGACAATGATGTGGCCGCCGAGAACCTGGCCCGGCTGACCGCCGCGGGCGGGCGCGTGGCTTTGCTGAAGCAGCCCTACATTCACGCCAAGGCCATCCTGGCCGATGGCAAGCGGGCGTTTGTCGGCTCCGAGAATCTCACCTTCACCTCCCTGGAGCTGAATCGCGAACTGGGCATTATCACCGAATCGCAGACCGTGGTCGGGCGTTTGCAGAAGACCATGGCCCACGACTGGCAGGTCGCGACTGAGAGCTACTCCGGCGAGGCGCAGGAGGCTTCGCCTCAGGGCGCGATTCCCTGGCGAGACGCAGAGAAATATACGGGTCAGGAAGTGACCGTGCAGGGCGAGATCGTTCACACCTATGATTCGGGCAAAGTGACCTTTCTTAATTTCGATGAGGATTATCGCAACACCCTTACCATTGTCCTCTTTCCCTCCATCTATGATCAATTTCCGCAAAAGCCTGCCGACTATTTCGCAGACCGGCTGATTCAGGTCAGCGGGCCGGTGAAGATGTATGAGGGCAAACCCGAGATCGTGGTCACCGATCCGGCTCAAATTCGCGTGTTGGATGAGGCGGCCGCGTCCAGCGCCCCCGCCGCCTCTCCCTCCCCGGCTGCCGCATCCTCACCTGCCGCCGACGCGCCTATTCCCTGGCGGGACGCCGGGGATTATGTGGGCCGGAGGGTGACGGTGGCGGGCGAGGTCGTGCGCAGCTACAATTCCGGCAAAGTGGTTTTTCTCAACTTCGACGAGGATTGGCGGGGGAAATTCAG
>JALSPL010000422.1 GCA_026985975.1 Anaerolineae bacterium
TTTTGAGACGCGATGCCGTTCTTTGAACTCATTTGATCCAATACGTCGTTTGATACAGCCAGCTAATCCAGTGTAGAATTGAATTGTGTTACTATCCATTTGCTTTGGGCTCCATTTTCGTCATGGCAATGGTTGAAATGGATTGGATAGTAACACATTTTTCCTTAACTTAATGACATTGAGTGTTCAGTAGTGGCGATACGTTGCATTTGAGTAAGGCGCTTTAGCGTCTTTCAGCTATGAGCCTGGGCCTATCAGCCCCAGGCGGAGGCGGCAGACGTTAACCTCCAACTGAAATAGGACGCACCCAAATAAGTTTCTTAGTGAGCGTCTAAAAATAACTTCCCTTTTCTACGTCATTTCGACGAGTGAAACGAGGAGAAATCTCCCCGGTGGCAGACGTTTATCCGTCTGCAAGGGGATGTCTCGCTTCGCTTCGACATGACGTAAGAAATGTGTGTTGATTTGGAAAAAGGGAGATAATTTTTAGACGGCTACTTAGTAGCGACCAGCGGGAGCAAAGAATCTCGCGTTTACAGACGGGGAGATTTCCTTCGGCTTCGCTCAGGACATGCCTCAGTCGCTCCGCTCCTTCGGAATGACGTAACATAACTTTATTTACGAAGCAGAATTTTATCAACTTCGGCGGACAGTCGCACCAGATCGGCTTCGGAAGCTGGCGCTGCCAGGCCCGACAACGTCTCCCGGATTTGTTGCAGTTGCCGGGGCGAGGGCGGCGCGTCGCTCTGTTTCAGGGCCGCCATGAGCTCATCGAGAGGCAGTCCGGCGTCGATATGCCAGATAGCCGCCAGGCCCGAACGCAGACGCTGACTCTGATGCCGGGCCACGGCGTGGCGTTGACGCGCCCGCCGTTTGAGCCGGGCCATGGCCACCACATATTCCGACGCTTCCCGGCGGCGAATGGTCTGTTGCGCCGGCAGCGGTGGCCCCAGTCGCCGCCCTTGCAGCAACAAGAACAGCAGCAACAACGCCCCGGCCAATACGAGCGCCCGGCCCCAGGCTGTTGTCAGGATGGTCATCAGCAGGCCGGGACCGCGGGCGGGCGCCGGAGCCTTCTCAGCGGCGACGAAAGGTCGATAAATATCCATGTAGATCACGCCGCCCTCGGGTGCGGTGCGCAACAGGGCCGGGATCAGGGAGCCCATTTCGCCTTGCAGGGCCTCATTGGTGGGCGCGGCCTGCGGCGCCAGATGCCAGATCACGCCCTGGCCCACAGCCTGCACCGCCACTGCGGGATAGGTTATCTTGTTGCCAGCATGATGGTTGAGAACCGGCAACGCTCCGGGAGCGTCGCTGATATCCAGGCCGCTGTTCTGGAGCACGGGCGATTTGAGCGCGCTGGGAGCCTGAGGCAGCAGGGGAATATCCTGAAAAAGGTAGGGTTTGAGCATATCTTCTGTGGAGACAGAGCTGGCAACGCCGAATTGTCGGCTGATGGCTATTTCTAAGCGAAATCCCGCCAGCACCAGGGTGTGGCCCGCAGCCGCCCAATCATACAGCATTTCGGCGTCTCGGGCCGAGAAGGGATCGTTGCCGGGGAACAGGATGATCATATCCGCCTGCGGGGGCGCTTTTGCGGGCGTCTCGGGCAGACGCCGCACCTGATAGCCCATGCGCTCCAGCCAACGCCATAGAACCAGCGTGCCGTCTGCGGCCTTCGATTGGGGATGGTAGGGCGGGCGGATCGAAGACAGTTGCCGGGCCAGCAACATCCCGCCGATGATCAACAGGATGGCTAAAAACAGGTAGAGAAGGGTTTCCCGATTGATGCGCCGGATCATGACGAGGCCTTTTGGGAGGAAGTCGCGTCTTCGGGCCGGACAGATTGGTGGGAAAGGAGGCGCTCCAACTGGTCGATCTCCGCTGCATAGGCCCGAAATGTGGCGTCGTCCGGCTCCCGCACGCCATACCACACCTGATCGAACGTATCCACCACCGGTTGCAGATGTTCGATTAACGGAGCTACGGCTGCGGCCGCAGCCAGCAGCTCCCGATTGGTCTTGCTGCGATCCCGTGGCACGAAACCGGTTTCTTCCAGCTTGAACAGAGCGGAGAGATAGAGATGTCGCACCGCTTCGCGGTAATTGCCGGTTTGGGCCATCTCCGCCGCCATCTTTCGGGCCTGGCGGGCGGTGATGGGAGCATCGCCATCAGCCTGCCAGCGGCGTATTTCCGCATCTTCTACAAAGCCCCCCAGCAAGCTCGAAAGCCAATTGCCAAGAATGAAAATCAGCAGCGCCCCGCCAGCCAGAATGAAGCCCCATCGAAAGAGAAATCCCAGCGCATCTGCGCCGGCCGAGGCTAGGGGACTGACTCTTTCCGGAGTCTGGTGCGGCGGCGTCTGCAGGATCTTTTTTAGACCCAGCTCCTGCAATGTCTCTTGCAGCAAAAGCAAACGGGCATCGGCGTCGTCATTGGCGGAGAGCGTCAGTTGCGAATCCAGCAGATGCAGACGGGCCAGCGTAGCATCGACGTCGTCAGGATCCAGGAAAGAAAGATCGGGGTGGAGGATGACGCCGGTGGCAAGCTGGACGCCAGACGTCGCTGCCAGGCGGGCCCGAAGATCGCTGACGGCTTGCGCCGCTTCCTCCCCGTCCGCCCACTCGATATCGGCGGTTCCGGCGGTGATGATCTCGTGAAATTCCGCGATAGAAATGCTCCCCGCGCCTTCCTGAGCCCGCGCGACGTCCTTTCCGGCTGGCGTCAATGCCAGCAGAGCCGCGAGAATCACGAGCCAGCCATAGCGCAAGCTGCAACGCATCACCCGCGCAGCCATGTCAGACATCATCCCCCGTCGAGGCCAGATCATCTTCCACCTGTTGCATGTATTTTTCAAGAGCCTCTTCTTCCGACACCGGAGATGCTTGCCGAGAGGGCGCCTCCTGACTTTCCATCTCTTCGAGACGCCCAATCAACCCATCTCCCGGCTGCCCTGCTTTCAGATTGAAATAGAGCATGACGATGGCGATGATATAAATCGGTTGCCAGATGGCAGTCAGAATGCTGCTGATGCCGCTGATCAAAGGCATGGCCACATTATAAAAATGTGCGGGCGTCAGTTGAATAATCGCCATCTGCAAGCCATAATTGGGCACAGAGACAAAAACGATATTCAACAAAAACAGCAACGCCGCATAAATGGCCACGCGCCAAAAATGCGGACCAGTCGTTCGCCAACTGTGGCCCAACGCTGATCCGGGCCCCATATCTCTATCCACCAGCGCGACGGGCGCAACGAACCATCTGATGGACATATAGGCGCCGAAAAGCAAGACGATCGCCATGACAATCATGCCGGCGCCGGTCATCATCATCAAGACGGCCGCAACAATGCTCGTCGGCAATCCCACCACAAGCCCCTGCAAGATCCGCATCAAAAAATACGCGCCAAAGTATTTTTTTGCTGCCCGCCACGCTTCTGTAAATGAATATTCTTGCTGGTGCAGAAGCTGGATGCTCAGCCAGAACAACGCCACCACCACCAGGATGTTGACGAGCCCGATAATCAAGCCTGCCACCACGCCCACCCCCCCCACGGCGGCCAGGTTGCTGGCGGCGGGATCAGGCGCGATCTGCGGCAGCGTGACGAAGGGGATCTTGCGGGAAATCGGGGCGTCAATGGCCTTGTAACGAATCATAACGCTGAGTGCGATGGCGGTGAGGATTTGCAACGGCACCAGCAACGCCCCCGCCGTCAATATCAGGGTTTTGAAATGACGGCGATAGAGCCGAAATGTTGCGTCCAGCAATTCCCCCAATGATAGAGGCCGGTCTGATAAAAAAGTTTGGGATGACATGGCGTTCCTCCTCTCGCCAAAAGCTATGGGCGCATCCTATTTCAGTCGATCGATGCTGTTGATTCTCCGGCGTCATTATCAATATCGTCTTTGGGCGGCGATTCCTGCACGGCAGCGATGGGCGACTGGCTGTTTGCAACAGGCTCGGGCGAAGAGAGCGTCGTCGAAGCGGCCTCTAAAGCCTCGATGCGCTGTTCGATAGCAGCGCCCGGCTTTTTGCGCAGTTTCAAATCATGGTAGAGCGTCATCAGCGCCACTGTATACAGAGGCGTCCACAAGATCGAAAGCAAGTTGAAAATAATCCTGATAATCGGAGTCAACGTCAGCCAGGTTCCCAGATCTCCTGTGATTATCGAGGAGAAAAGACGCGTTTGCAGGAAAAACATCGGTGCGCCATAGAAAACCAGGGCCAGAACCAGCAACAATAATCCATACAGAAAAATGCGCCAAAAGCGCGCCGCCGAAATACGCCAGGTTGCTTTGATAGCTGTAACCGGGCCGCAATCTTCCGCCACCAGTGCAAAGGGGGCCAGAATAAGCCGGGTGTAAAAATAAAGGAAAAACGCCAGCCCGCCCAGCATCAAGAAAAGACCCAGGCAAGGGATGATGGACAGCAACAGCCACAAAAACGCGACTGCAAAGAATAAGACCAACAAAAGTGCAAGCAGGCCCAAATAACGCAGGTAATACCTCAGCCCCGCCCGCCAGCTTTCTTTCACCCCGGGCGACTCGCCCCGCAGAAGCCGATCCGCCATCCAGATCACCGCTATCATTGCCAGGATGGAGATGAATATCACTACCAGGCTTAATGCGATTTGCGAAAACGACAACCACAGCGGGGCTTGCGCCGCAGCGTTCTGACCCTCTACCCCGAACATCCCAGGATAATACCTGAACTGAAATAATTGCAGCAGATTCAAAATCGTCTGCAGCGGAAACAATAGCGCCCCTGCCGTCAGCGCCAGCTTCCAGAAATGCTTGCGGTAAATGCGAAAGGTGACATCCAGAAGTTCCCCCACCGAAAGAGGGCGATGGATCAGACTCGAAGACATTTTGACCTCCATGGCTCCTGCACAACGAAAAAGAAAAGCGGTGATGGAGCAAGTTTATCACAAAATCGTGACATTCGCCTGAACATTAGCTGACATTTGGCTGAAAAATTATTCATTTTGCAAAAATGACGCCGCCGCACTTTATTTCATTGCGTCTCTGTGGTAAATTGACCAGCACATCATCTTGTCAAATCGACAAACAGGAGAGATCATGTCCGAATTCAACTTCGACGCCCCCATCAACCGCCGCCACACCGATAGCGTCAAATGGCGGCAACCTGAGGATGTGCTGCCCATGTGGGTGGCCGACACCGACTTTCTGGCCCCGCCCGCGGTCATCGAGGCCCTGCAACGCCGCGTGGCCCACGGCATTTACGGCTATCATTACGAAAGCCCCACCCTGCGCCAAACCGTCATCGACTGGGTGGCCCGGCGCTACGGTTGGGAGATCGAACCGGACTGGATTATCTTCCCGCCCGACGTGGTGCGGGGCATGAACTGGGCCGCGCAGGCCGTGGCCGCACCGGGCGACGCGGTGCTGCTGCAATCGCCGGTGTACGGGCCATTCTTCGAGATCCCCCGCAATGGCGGCTTTGCGATGCAGGACGCCCCCCTGGTGCAGGACGCCAGCGGGCGCTATCAGTTGGATATGGCGGCCATGGAGGCGGCGGTCACGCCCGAGACCCGCGCCTATCTGCTCTGCAATCCCCAGAACCCCACGGGGCGGGTCTTCACCCGGCCCGAACTGGAAACCCTGGCCGATTTCTGCCTGGCGCACGACATCACCGTGCTGGCCGATGAGATCCACGCCGATCTGGTCTACAGCGAAGCGCCGCACATCCCCATCGCCTCGCTGGGCCCCGATATCGCCCAGCGCACCATCACCTTCATCGCCCCCAGCAAGACCTTCAACATGGCCGGGCTCAAGGCTTCGGTGGGGATCATCCCCAATCCCGAGTTGCGGGAGCGCCTGGCCCGGGCCGCCCGCGGCGTCATCCCGCCGATGAATCTGCTGGGAATGATCGCGATGGAGGCGGCGTACGGCGAAGGCGAGACCTGGCTGGACGCGCTGCGCGCGTATCTGCAAGCCAACCGCGACTATCTGCTGGACGCTATCGCCAGCGATTATCTGCCGGGCGTGCGCATGGCCCGGCCCGAGGGCACCTTCCTGGCCTGGCTCGATTTTCGGGCCACGCCCTGGGCCGACGCCCCGGCCAGGCGCAGCCTGGAAGAGGCCAAAGTGATGGTGAACGAGGGCGCATGGTTTGGCGAGACCGGCAAAGGCTTCGCCCGCCTCAACTTCGGCTGCCCCCGCGCCACCCTGGAGACGGGGTTGGAACGGCTGCGGGCGGCGTTGCTGCAGGCCAACGGCTGATTGCTAAGAAATCTTAACGTAAACTTAACGACGCCTTGACCACAAGCGCTGCGTTTTCTGCTATCCTGAGATCGGTTGGCGAAACGTCAACCGCATACCTTTGTCAACAGCGCGTCCATCGAGGCGCAACCCCATTTTTCTCAGGAGGAGAAATGAAACGCACATTTGTGATTCTTCTTTTACTTGCAGCAGTGTTGGCGCTGGCGGCCTGTGGCGGTTCACAACAGGCCACCAAAGCCCCGGCAGCCACCAAAGCCCCGGCAGCCACCAAAGCCCCGGCAGCCACCAAAGCCCCGGCAGCCACCAAGGCGTCCGGGCAAGTGCAGACCATCACCCTGAACGGCGCTGGCGCCACTTTCCCCCTGCCGGTCTACACCGAGTGGAATCAGATGTACCGCCAGGTGCAGCCCAATGTCACCATCAACTACCAGGGCATCGGCTCGGGCGGCGGCCAAAAGGCCATTCTCGACGGCACTGTGGACTTTGCGGGCTCCGACTCATTGCTAAAAGAAGAGCAATACGCCAAGATGCCCGATTTGCAGATGCTGCCCATGCTGGCGGGCGCAGTGGTTCCCATCTACAACCTGGAGGGCGTGGACAAACTGGTGCTGGATGGCCCCACGCTGGTAGACATCTTCATGGCCAAAATCGAAAAGTGGAACGATCCCGCCATTGCCAAATTGAACCCGGGCGTGAATCTGCCCGACGCGCCCATCACCGTGGCCCATCGCTCCGATGGCTCGGGCACCACCGAGATTTTCACCAGTTATCTGGGCGCAGTGAGTGAGGAATGGAAGAACGAAGTGGGGGTGGGCAAGGCCCTCGAATGGCCCGCAGACGCCAAGGGACAGGGCATCGGCGGCAAGGGCAACCCCGGCGTGGCCCAGGCGGTGCAATCCACCCCCAACGCCATCGGCTACGTGGAGCTGGCCTACGCCAAGTCCAACAACATTCCCGCCGCAGCCCTCATCAACGCCGCGGGCAACGAAGTGACCGCCAACGCTGAGACCATGCAAGACGCCATGGCCGCGTTCGCCAACGCCTTTGACGAGCGCCTCACCGCCAAAATCGTCAATGCCCCCGGCGAAAAATCGTGGCCCATCATGGGATACACCTACCTCATCATCCACATGAAGGAAAACAAGGATTGCGCCAAGACCCAAGCGCTGCTGGACTACATCCAGTGGGCGATTTCGGACAACGCCGCCGCCAAGAAGGCGGAAGCGCTGGGATACGCCACCCTGCCCGCTGCGGTGCGCGACCTGGTGGAAGGCAAACTGCACGAGGTCCTCTGCAACGGACAACCAGTTCTGCGATAGATGCGCCTCATTGCTTCAGATTGTGACAATCACCGGTTTTTCAATGATGCTGCGGTCGGCCTGCGGGCTGATCGCAGCATCGCGCTATCCCATGGACTGATGAGCCCATGCTCGATTCAAAATTCGTAACCGATTCTGACGATTGGCGCCAGCGTTGGCGCCAGCGCACCCGGCACGGCGATCTTTTCTGGCGGGCGGCGCTCATCGGCGCCTCCCTGCTTATCGCCCTGCTGGTGCTGCTCATCGGCGTGATGGTGTGGCGAGATTCCGCCCTGGCCCGACAAGCCTTCGGCTGGGATTTCATCTCGCCCTGGGCTAAACACGCGTGGAACCCGGCGCTGGATAAATTCCAGGCCTGGCCCCCGATTTACGGCTCGCTGGTCACCTCTATCATCGCCCTGGCGCTGGCGGTGCCCTTCAGCATCGCGGTGGCCATTTTTCTGGCGGAGCTGGCCCCGCCCTGGCTGCGCACGCCCCTGAACTACATGGTGGAGATGCTGGCTGCGGTGCCCAGCGTGGTGTACGGGTTGTGGGGCATCTACATCTTTTTGCCCAAAGTGGTGACGCCCATCGGCGGCGCGCTGGAGAAAACCCTGGGCCAGATACCGGGCCTTTCCACTTTCCTGGGCGGGCCCATGCCCGTTTCCGGCATCAGCAAACTGGCCGCGGCCCTGATCTTGTTTCTGATGGTCACCCCCACCATCACCGCGGTCACCCGCGATGTGCTGCTCAGCATTCCCCGTTCGCAGCGGGAGGCCTCGCTGGCCCTGGGAGCCACCCAGTGGGAGACTATCTGGAAGGTGCTGCTGCCCTTCGGGCTCAGCGGCATTTTGGGCGCGGTGATCTTAGGCTTTGGTCGGGCCATCGGCGAGACCATGGCGGTGACCATGGTCATCGGCAACACCTCGGGCGGAGGTTACTCCATCCTCAAGCCCGGCTACACCATGGCCAGCATCATCGCCAATGAATTCGCCGAGGCGGTGAGCGATATGCACACATCCGCGCTCATCGAGATCGCCCTGGTTCTGTTCGTCATCACCATCATCCTCAACGCCCTGGCCCGCTGGCTGGTGATTCGCGTGAATCGCAAGACCATGGGAGGCCGGTAGGTCAGTAGGTCAGTAATCAGTAGGTCAGTAAACAGTGTTCAGT
>JALSPL010000423.1 GCA_026985975.1 Anaerolineae bacterium
AGATCCAGCTCATTTGGAAAGTGAACCAGGCTGAATGGAGCCTGTCAGGTCGAGATCAACGAAGACCAATCAAATAACCGTCTAAAAACAAATTCCCGTTTTCATCAACTCTTGGCGATTGCCGCCGGCCCCCTCCCGGCCTTCCCCGCCAGCGGGGGAGGAGGTTTTCGGGCAACAAAAACTTTCCGTTGCCTTTCCCTCCGGGTTTTCTGGCAATCTTCCCCCCGCTTGCGGGGGATTGAGGGGGGCCATCCCGCTGCAAGAAAGGAAAGTAATTTATAGACGCCCACTAAGCAATTACACAGCAATATCATGTTCAGGAGACGTTATCTGATGATGCTTCACACTTCGCACAGAAGACGCCTCTGAACAAAAATGAAAACATGTGATAATGTGGGCGTTTCAACTGCCGCCAGCTACGAAATCAAAAAAATCGACACCGACTATTTCGAAGAAACTTGAGCGATGAATGATATTTTTTGGCAAACGCTTTTGTCCAGACGCAGCATCCGCCGCTACCGGCCCGACCCCATCCCTCGCGAACGCATCGAGCGGGTGCTGGCCGCCGCCGTCTGGGCCCCCAGCGCCCACAACCGCCAACCCTGGCGTTTTGGCGTGGTAACCGATCCCGTCCGCAAACAGGCGCTGGCCGCAGCCATGGCCCAACGCTGGCGCCGGGACCTGAGCCGCGAGGGGTGGCGCAAAGCGGACATCGAGGCCAAAGTGCAGCGATCGCACCAGCGACTGACCGCCCCCCCGGTTCTGATAGTGGGCTGTCTGACCATGCAGGATATGGAACAGCACGACGACGCCCGCCTGCAAACGGGCGAGCGCATCATGGCCATCCAGAGCGCGGCCCTGGCTTTGGGAAATCTCATGCTGGCCGCGCATCACGAGGGATTGGGCTCCTGCTGGCTATGCGCACCGCTATTCGCTCAGGACGAGGTGCGGGCGGCGCTGGAACTGCCCGACGATTGGGAGCCACAGGCGATCATCACCCTGGGCTGGCCCGACGAGCAGCGCACTTCAACACGTAAACCGCTGCCGGAAGTGGTTATATGGCAATAAACAGCGCGCGATCTTCAGTGTTCGGTGGACGGGTGGCGGCGCTGGCCGGCGGCGTGGGCGGCGCCAAACTGGCCCATGGCCTGGCGCAGCTTCTGACACCCGAACAGCTCACTATCATCGTTAACACCGGCGACGATTTCGAACATCTGGGCCTGACCATCTGCCCGGATATCGACACCGTGCTCTACAACCTGGCCGAGGTGAACAATCCCGCCTTTGGCTGGGGCCGGGCCGACGAGAGCTTCCACGTGCTGGAGGAGACAAAGCGGCTGGGACATGACGCCTGGTTCATGCTGGGGGATAAGGACATCGCCCTGCACCTGCTGCGGCGGGCCATGCTGGACGCAGGCATGACGCTGACCGAGGTCATTTACGAGCTGGCCCGGCGACTGGGGGTGACGCACCCCGTGCTGCCCATGTCCGACCAGCCGGTGCGCACCATGATCCGCACGCCCGAAGGAGAAATGCCGTTCCAGGAGTATTTTGTGCATCGTCGCACCAAGCCGGTGATGCTGGGAATGCGGCTGGCGGGGTTGGCCGAGGCCCGGCCCACCGCACAAGTGCGCGCCGCCCTGGACGAGGCCGATGCGGTCATATTCTGCCCATCCAACCCCTTCGTCAGCATCGGGCCCATCCTGGCCCTGCCCGGGGTGCGAGAGCGCATCGCCCGCATCCCCACCCTGGTCATCAGCCCCATCATCGGCGGCCGGGCCTTGAAAGGGCCCGCGGCCAAAATGATGCAGGAGCAAGGACTGGAAGTCAGCGCTCTGGGCGTGGCCCGGCATTACGCGGGCCTGGTGGACGGCTTTGTGCTGGATAACGTCGACGCGGGCCTGGCCGATGCAGTGCGGGCGTTGGGCGTTACCCCCTTCGTGACAAATGCGATCATGCGCGACCGGGCGGATCGGCGGCGGCTGGCCGTGGAGGCGCTGGGATTTGTGAAGAGATTGACGGGGGCTGCTGGTGCAAAGTAACCGGTTTTCAGTGTTCGGTTTTCAGGATGCAGACCTCAGTATACAGTGGGGGTGCGCATGAAAGCGAAACGGATCGCGAAACGAATGACAGAACGCTCAGGCGCTGTCAGAGAGGCGGTGAAACAGACCTGGGTGGAAGGACGACGTCTGGGGGAGCGAGCGAAGTTTGCGATTTCAGGCCCGCCCTCAGCATCCGCTTCCTGGCTGCTGGCTTCCTCCGGACGCAGCGGCTCCACCTGGCTGGGGGACATGCTGGCGGCGACGCCGGGAACACAACAGATCTTCGAGCCGCTGGATCCGCGCAATTCAGAGACTTATCGCCAGTTGATGGCCTGGCCGCCGGATCTGACGCCTTCAGCATTCAAGCGCAAATATCTGCGGCCCGATGCGGACGCTCCCGAATGGGCCGCTTTCTGGGAGGACGCGCTGCGGGGTCGTATCCGCACCTATCTCACCGACTACGCCCGCACCAGTTTCTTGCCCCAGCGTTTTCTGACCAAGGTCATCCGGGCGAACATGATGCTGGGATTCGTGGCGAAGCGGTTTCACCCTCGCATCATCTTCCTCATGCGGCATCCCGCCGCGGTCGTCAACTCCATGTTTTATCGCGTCAAGGCGACATGGCCCGCGAACGCGCGCGACCTGCTGGCCCAGGAGAAGCTGGTGGCGGATTATCTACGGCCCTGGGTGGGAGAGATTGAGCGGATTTCGGATGGTTTCGAGGCGCTGGCCGTGTGGTGGGCGGTGGAAAATCGGGTGGCGCTGACTCAGTTGGCCGACCAGAGTCACTATCTCATTTTTTACGAGCATCTGGCATTGCGGCCCCATGAAGAGACGGCCCGACTGCTGCACTGGCTGGAGATGGACGAAAACGCCGTGCCCGAGGCGTTATTACACCAATACAGCCGCATGACCAGCGAGAAACAGCGACACAGCGGCGAAACGGATGTGATGAGGCGACTGACAGCCTGGAAACAGGAGCTCTCGCCCGCGGAGCAGGCGCTGGCGTTGAAATGGGCGCGGCGGTTGCAGATTCCCTATTATGGGGAAGACGCTTTGCCCCGGGCCAAATCGGGCCCGCGAGGCGGCGCATGAAGCTCGCCGTGGCGATTCCCATGAAACCCCTGGCGCGGGCCAAGGCGCGTCTGCGCCCGAGCCTGGACGACGCGCCCCGCCAAAAGCTGGCAGCGGACATGCTGCGGCATGTCCTGACCGCGGTGGCGACCAGTTGCGTCGCCGAGACGTGCGGCGTCGTCTCAGCCGACCCCGCCGCTCTGGCCCTGGCCGCAGAACTCGGCTGCGAAGCCATTGTCGAATCCGCGCCCGCTGGATACAACCAGGCGGCCATCCGGGCCAGCTCCTGGGCGCAAGCCCGCCGCTGCGACGCCCTCCTTATCCTGCCCGCCGACCTGCCCCTGCTCACGCCCGGCGATATCCGCGCCATGGCCCGCCTGGCCGAATCGCATCGAAAAACCATGGTCATCGCCCCGGACGCCCGCGAGGCCGGCACCAACGCCCTGCTCCTGCGCCCCCCGCACATTCTGAATCCGGCCTTCGGGCCGGGAAGCTTTTCCCGGCATCTACGCCTGGCCCGTATTGCCAGGATATCAACGCTCATCTATCATTCCGCCACTATCGCCCAGGACATCGACTGGCCTGAAGACTTTCATCAGTTCAAGAGAGGACATTCATGATCCGGCATCCATTTCCAAAACAGTCTCCCATCTGGCTTCTCGTGACTTTTCTTTTGATAGCGGGGACCTTTCTGGCGGGGACAGAAGCAAGCCAGGCGCAGGAAGGAAAAGCGCACGACATCGTTCTGAAAAACCCGGTAGTCAGCGGGCCTTACCTCCCTGTCGATACGACCGGCCTGCCCCCGGCGCCCGCTTTGAACCCCGAACGCATGACTGAGCTCATCGTCAGGGGAGCCAAACCCCTGCCCGGGCATAAGCCAGCGCTGGATATCAGCACCGGGCGAACAGCCAACGTACAGTCCTGGCTGAGCCCCAACATCATGCCCGGCGCACTGACCAACTGGGAAGGCATCGCCCATACAGGCGTGCTGCCTCCCGACGCCAACGGGCAAGTCGGGCCGAACCATTATGTTCAGGTTGTGAATTCCTCCCCCGGCACGCAGGTGCGCATCTGGGATAAATCGGGGACGCAGCTCTACGACTTCGGCTTGCAAGACCTGTGGCCATCCAGCGACACTTGCAACCAGGACGCTTATGGCGATCCGGTCGCGCTCTACGACCAAATTGCCGATCGCTGGGTGCTGACCCAATTCGCCCTGCCCGATCCTCCTTACTACGAATGCTTCGCCGTCTCTAAAACCGGCGCGCCCACCAACGACCCCAATGATTGGCATCTTTACAGCTTCAAAGTTCATGACACAAAAATGAACGATTATCCCAAGCTGGGCGTGTGGCCCGACGGTTACTACATGTCGGTCAATCAATTCAACGCAGATGACAGTTGGGGCGGAGCGGGCGTCTTCGTCTTCGATCGCGACGCCATGCTCAACGGAAACAGCGCCACCTTCCAATACTTCGACGTGGCGGACATAAACATCAACTACGGCGGCTTGCTCCCCAGCAATCTCATGGGCGCCACCCTGCCGCCCACGGGCGCCCCCAATTATTTCATGGCGGTGGACATGAACTGGAGCGGCTCCGATGACGTTCTGCACATCTTCGAGTTTCACACCGACTGGAACGACCCGAACAACTCATCCTTCACCTTTGTCAAAGACCTGGTGGTCGATCCCTTCAACTGGAACTTCGATGGCTCTGGCGGCTCCCGGGACAACTGGGATATCCCCCAGCCCGACACCAACGTCGAGCTGGACTCGCTCTCGGACCGCCTGATGATGCACCTCTGGTATCGCAACTACGGCGATCACGAATCCCTGGTCGTGAACCACACCGTCAACGTAGGCAGCGGCTCCGACCACGCCGGCGTCCGCTGGTATGAAATCCGCGGGGGAACGGTGGACGCGACCCTGGCCGACGCCGCCATCTATCAACAAGGAACGTACGCCCCCGATGCTGATAACCGTTGGATGGGCAGCGTCGCCATGGACAGGGTGGGGAATCTGGCCGTCGGCTTCAGCGTTTCCAGCAACACCGTCTACCCCGGCATCCGCTACGCCGGACGATTGGCGGGCGACCCATTGGGAGAACTCTCTCAGGGCGAGGCCGAAATCATCGCTGGCGGCGGCGGCCAGACCCATGACGCCGCCCGCTGGGGCGATTATAGCTCTCTCACCGTGGATCCGGCGGACGACTGCACATTCTGGTTTACCACCGAATATATGCAGACAACCAGCAGCGCCGGTTGGCAAACCCGGGTCGGCTCCTTCAAATTCGATAATTGTTGTGGCGGCAGCATCTCCGATGTGGACGGGCTGAGCAACAGCAAATCGGGCAATGACGTTATCATCGCCTGGGCGGACGCCGCTGGCGCATCTGGATACAAAATCTACCGCTCCACCGAACCTTATTTCACCCCTGATGACGCCGCAAACTACATGGACACCGTCATTGCAACCACTTACACCGACTCGAATGCAGTCGGAGATTCCGGCATCAATTATTATTACAAAGTCCGGGGCGTCGACGCCTGCCCGCCCGCCGACGCCAACTACACCCAACGCGTTGGCGAATTCGATTTCAGCTTGACGCCAGGCCTGAATTAACGCCCGCAACCTTTGGCTGATAGAGGCGGCCATCACGGTCGCCTCTTTTGCCTTTTGGAAGATGAATGCGTACGATTAGAACATCCTCTTTCGCATCATTCCCGAATTCTGCCCATGATTGATCTTATTCTCCACGACGCCCGCATTTACACCCAATGGCCCCAACATCCCTGGGCGCAAGCCATCGCCATCCAGCGAGGTCGAATCATCGCAGTAGGTGATGACGCCGATATCGAAGCCCTGGCCACGTCCAACACCCGCTTCATCGACGCCCGCGGTCGCCTGGTTTTGCCTGGTTTCACCGATAGCCACATCCATCTTTTCGATCTCGCCCGTCGGCAAGGACAACTTGCGCTCTATCATACCCGCAGCCTGGCGCACGCCCTGGGGCAACTGCGAATTCACGCCATGGGCCTGCCGCCCGGCGCCTGGGCGTTAGGCTATGGCTGGAACGAAAGCCAATGGCCCGAACGCCGATTCCCTACTCGCCTGGAGCTGGATGCCGTGACAGGCGACCGCCCCGCCATGATCTGGCGCACCGACCTGCATGCAGCCGTAGCCAACAGCGAAGCCCTGCGCCGCGCCGGCATCGGCCCCAACACGCCCGATCCTCCCTCCGGCGTCATCGACCGGGATGCAACGGGGCAGCCCACCGGCGTCCTGCGCGAGCTGGCCATCAATCTGGTGCGGGAAGTCATCCCCGCTATGGACGAAGCCGCCATCGCGGCCAACCTGCGGGCCGTGGCCGCAGACCTGCATAGCCTGGGCCTCGTCGCCGTTCATGATCAACGCATGAAGGACAACGCCAAAGAAGGCCCCGAGGCGCTGCGACTTTATCAGCGCCTGTCCGCCCGCAGCGAGCTGCCCCTGCGCATCAGTTGCAATCTCGAAGCAGCGCATCTTGACATGATCATCGAACTGGGATTACAGAGCGGCTTCGGAGATGAGTGGGTGCGTTTCGGGCATGTCAAACTGTTCGCAGACGGTTCGTTGGGCGCACGCACCGCCTGGATGCTGGAACCCTACGAAAACGATCCCCACAACACGGGCATGCCCCTCACTCCTCCTGCAGAAATGGCGCGCATCATCCAGCGCGCCCATCGTCACGGCGTCGCCATCAGCATCCACGCCATCGGCGACCGGGCCAACCGCACCGTGTTGGATATTTTCGAGGAGGCCATCACCACGGGCAGCGACGCCCTACCTCTCATCCCCCATCGTATCGAGCACCTCCAGGCCATTCAGCCCGACGATCAACCCCGGTTGGCGAAACTGGGCCTGACCGCGTCGATGCAGCCATTGCACTGCACCGACGACATCCCCAACACCGATTTGCTATGGGGCCAACGCGGGCGCAACGCTTATCCCTTCCGCAATCTGCTGGACGCGGGCGTGACGCTGGCTTTCGGCTCCGACGCCCCCGTGGCCGACCCCAACCCCTGGTGGGGCATTCACGCTGCGGTCACCCGCCAGCAACGTAAAGGCTATCCTGCGGGCGGCTGGCACCCGGAACAACATTTGAGCGTAGAAGAAGCGGTGCGGGCCTACACCCTGGGCCCGGCCCGGGCCATCGGTCAAGACCATCAACAAGGCCGCCTGGCGCCCGGTTACCTCGCCGACCTCATCCTGCTGGATCGAGACATCTTCATCATTCCGCCCAGCGCATTGCCCGAGACCCGGGTGCTGCTTACAATCCTGGACGGCAAAATTGTGCATCAACGCGCGTAGCGCGTCAATCGCTCCCCAGCCACAACAACTCTATCACATGCGCCGCCTGCTTGAACTCCGGGTCCCCCGTCACCACCGGACACCCGAGCTCCTGCGCCGCAGCAATGGCGAAGGCGTCGGCGTAAGAGAGGGGATAGCGGGCCTTGATTTTGGCCGCATTCAGAATGCGTTGCTGCGTTGCCTCCACCAGTTCAATCTGGATGGCTTGCATATAAGCCACAGCCGCATTCGCATCCCGTTCACCTTTCCTCCGCACCATGAGATAATACACCTCGCCCCAATTGATCGTCGTCATATAAAGATTACATTCGCCGCGTAAAGAGGCTTCCAACAACGCAACAACTTCTTGATACCCTGGCTGCTCCAGAAGCACAGAAATGATTGCATAGCTATCAAGAACAAAACAGCTTTGGGACATCGCCACCACCCCTCATCACAGCATCTCTGCCATAGGCTTCAATTTTTCGGCGGATGACCATTGCCGAAAAGTTTCTTCATCCCGTTCCACTTCTTTCCGCCGTTCATCCAAAAGGTCCTGAAGTAATTCAGGCGCATCCTTGAACATGCCAGTCAGGGCGGCGACAGGATCGTCAGGAATCGGAACAATCTGAATGCCTTCTTCAAGTCCAAAGAAAGAGACCTTGGAGCCAGGCTTAATTCCATATTTTTTTCGCAAATCGGCAGGGATAACAATCCCGCCCTTTTGGGAAACTGTTACAGCTTTCATGGCGTCAATTCTCCAGAAGGTTATATTTCTTCACAAAAAGTATAACAAAATTATCTTTTTGCGTCAATCACATGAAAATCATCACCTACAACATCCGCAACTGGCGGAACCATCAGGGCGAAAGCAACGTGCGGCAGGTGCTGGCGGCGTTGCGGACGGCGGATGCTGACGTTATCGGACTCAATGAAGCGCTGCATCCTCATCCCTCGCCCGACCCCGCCCTGCCCGCTCTGGACTTTCTGGCTCGCGAGCTGGGGATGCACGCTGTCTTCGGGCCATCCTTTCAGCCGCAGGACGCCTTTCATCGGCCCGAGGCGATGTCGGGCAATGCGTTGCTCAGCCGCTGGCCCATCCTGGCCGCGGCCGCTCACCATCTCACCCCGGTCATCACCCATCAACGCGGCCTGCTGGAGGCCCGCATCCTGCTGCCTGACAAGACGCCGATGACGTTTTATGTCACCCACCTGGAGCCAAAACGGGAGGATGTGCGGGTGGAGCAAGTGCGGGC
>JALSPL010000424.1 GCA_026985975.1 Anaerolineae bacterium
ACAGCGAACTGAGGGAAAAGTTTCAACATGCCGTCGTAATCATCGGCATTGAAGAAAATGGGCTTGAGCCGGGCGTCGCCGATGTCGTTCACCAACGCAGTGACGGCCTCCAGATTGTAATCGGCCACCACGATCTCATCGAAATCGCTGTACGCGGCCAGGTCTCGGGTCGTTTCCTTGCAGACGGCGCCGGCGCCGCCTAAAACAAGCGCTCGCATAAATTAGCCCTCCTGGAAAAAGGTTGAGAGATGGGATGAATTCATGTATAATAAGCTGGAGGTTATCGATAATGCATGAAAAGAGAATAGATCTCAATCAGCAGTCATTCACCGTTATAGTCG
The DNA here is from genome assembly GCA_026985975.1 of Anaerolineae bacterium. GTDB lineage: Bacteria > Chloroflexota > Anaerolineae > J102 > J102 > M2005. Next base: position 342 of record JALSPL010000424.1, read on the forward strand.
AACCCGATGATGGCGGTTTTGTGGCCCATTGCCCCGAGTTGAAGGGCTGCTGGTCTCAGGGTGAAACGCTGTATGAAACGCTTCGCAATGTGGCCGATGCGATTGCAGAGTGGTTGAACGTCAACGCCGAATATGATGTCAGGGCTGGCGCATCATCAGTGCTGGCTGAACAAAAACCATCTTGGACAACAGCATCGCACGATCGCGTTGTAACACTCGAAACAAACGTCCCGGAGGATATTTACGCCACGCTTCGCGCCCATGGGGTGGGACAGAAAACGCTGGCGAAACAATCGAAAAAACTGCTGGCGTTGGAATACTACCGGGATCGACTCTTGTCGCTGGGGCAAGCCGCCCGACTGGCGGGCATGTCTCACTGGGATTTCATCGATTTTCTGTCGGAACATCAGACGCCGGTGCTTGATTACAATGACGAAGAATTGTCCGAAGAAATTGCGGCGGCGAAGCGGCTGAACCGTCAACTTGCAGAAAACCGATGAAGAAGCTTATCGCTGTTTCAGACGCCACGCCGCTGATAGCGTTGTCAAAACTGGAAAAGTTGTCCTGGCTTCGTGATATTTTTGGGGAAGTCATCATCCCCGAAGCTGTTTATGAAGAAATTGTGGTCAAAGGGCAAGGGCGAGCAGGATATGAAGAAATCAAGACCTCTGGCTGGATCAGAACGATACCTGTTGCCGATAGAATTCGGACAAACTATCTACTGACGCAGCTCGATCCCGGCGAATCAGAAGCCATTGTTTTGGCCGAAGAACTCAACGCAGACTGGCTTCTTATGGATGAAATTCATGGTCGAGCGATTGCCCAGCGGCTGGGGCTCTCCATCGTGGGAACTGTTGGCATTCTCGTTTTGGCCAAACAAAGGGGATGGATTCCGGAGGTGAGGGCCTTGTTGGACGCTCTGATTGAGCAGAATTTTTGGTTGAGCCAAGCAATGTATAAGGCTGTATTACGAGACGTGGGCGAATTAAAGGATTAGCTTATTCGTTAGTGATATCGGGCCAGGAATAGATTTCCTTGACGATTTTGAGATACATGAAGGTCTCGGTTTCGCGAATGCCTGCGATAGCCCGCAAGCGATGGGTGAGAAAATCCAGCAGATGCTCATTATCCCGGAACACCACCTCAGCGAAGAGATCGTAAGCGCCCGCGGTCAGCACCAGATAGATCACCTCCTCCAGCGCTGCGATTTCATCGGCGACTTCCTGCAAACGAGAGCCCTCCACCTTGACGCCGATCATGGCCATGGTGGAAAACCCCAGCAGCAGGGGATTGGTCACCGCCACCACCTGCAGCACGCCTTCTTTCACCAGACGCTGATACCGCTGCCGGATCATGCCGGTGGAAACGCCCAGGCGCTGGGCGATCTGGGCGAAGGGCGTGCGCCCGTCCCTCTTCAGCGTCTTGATGATCTCCAGATCGATGTCATCCAGCCTGATGGCGCCAAAGGAGCCGTTGTCTGTATTTCCGGAGGTGGTATTCATGTCGTCACTATCCTATTACAGCAATGCAATAACTTCATCATTGGCGAGTATTCTATCACGAATTTACACAATAATCAACTCCAATATAACATATTTTCACTACCTTGCCGATTTTTTTACCAATCGCGCACAGAGCACAATAAAAAACCGGAGGGAAATTCCCCTCCGGCTTGAAACGAAGTAGCGTAACTTGACGGGACTTACTGTGCAGACTTGACCTCGTCCCACAGGCGCTGATACACGCTCTCGAATTCGCCCAGGGGCTTGATGAAGTGCAGCTTGGCCCGGATTTCGGGGGGCGGGAAGACCAGGGGATTATCTTTGTATTCAGGATCGGCGATCTCGAGGGACGCCTTGTTGGGGGTGGCGTAGTAGTTGTACTCGCCCAACATGTCGCCCACCTTGGGATCCAGAACGAAGTTGATGTACATCTCGGCCGCCAGTTTCTGTTCGGGCGTGACATTGGCGGGGATGCACATATTGTCGATCCAGATGGTGCCGCCCTCTTCGGGGATGTAGTAATCGATGTTCTCATACTCATCCGCTGCCTGCAGGAAGTCGCCATTCCAGCCATGGGCCAACAGATTCTCACCGGAGCCAACGAGGTCCTCATAATTGTCGTTGTCATAGCCGGATACGCCCTTCTTGGCTTTGATAAGAAGATTCTTGGCTTCTTCCAGTTGCGCCTCATCCTGGGTGTTATTGTCGTAGCCCAGATAGATGAGGGCGGCGGAGAAGACTTCGCGCACGTCATCAAGCAGCGTCATGCGCCCGAACCAGGGATCGTCCTCCTTGGCTTCGAAAATGCCCTTCCAGCTCTTGGGGGGATTTTCCAGCAGCTCGGTGTTGTAGCCGATGCCGGTGGTGCCCCACAGGTAGGGGACGCAGTACTTGTTGCCCGGATCGTAGTAGAGCTTGGTGAATTCGGGGTCCAGATTCTTGAGATTGGGGATGTTGTCGTGATCCAGCTCCGCCAACATGCCTTCTTCGATCATAATGGCCACGGTGTAGTCGGAGGGCACAATGACGGAATAGCCGGTGGCGCCGCCCTGCAGCTTGGCCAGCAAATCCTCGTTGCTGGAGAAATTGTCCTCGCCGATCTTGATGCCGGTCTGCTCGGTGAACATGCCATACATCTCAGGATCAACGTAGTCGGACCAATTGTAAACCACGATTTCGTCTGCGGGCTTGACGCCTTCTTCTTTGGGCGCCTCGGTGGGCTTGGCTTCTTCCTTGGGGGCTTCAGTGGCTTGAGGAGCCTCGGTGGCCGCAGGTTTTTCCGCAGGCTTGGGCGCTTCGGTGGCTTTCGCACCGCCGCACGCGGCCAGCGCCATCGTTGCGATAAGCAAAATGGCAATCAGGGCGAATAAGTGTTTGCGTTGCATGAAGTTTTCCTCCTTAATTGAGTGAGAGAAGATGAAGAGTGGGTGCGAGTATTCTGGAGTCGGTAATGCTAGAATCCCATCTGCACCGAGTCGCCGTCGCCGCTGCGACGACTGAGTAAGATGGAGATAACCACCAGCGTCAACGAGACGGCCAGCATCAGAGTGGAGACGGCGTTGATCTTGGGGGTGACGCCCTTCTTGATCATGCCAAAGACTCGAACGGGCAGAGTGTTGAAACCGGCGCCGCTGGTGAAGAAGGTGATGACGAAGTCATCCAGCGACAGGGTGAAGGCCAGCAAGGCGCCGCCCACGATGCCCGGCATCAGCATGGGCAGGGTGACGCGACGGAAGGTCTGCCAGGCGTTGGCGTAAAGGTCGCTGGCGGCCTCCTCCAGAGTGCGGTCCATCTGCGCCAGCCTGGCCCGCACCACAATGGCCACGAACGACGTGTTGAAGGCCACATGGCCGATGATGACCGAGTAGGGCACAGCCAGCCGGGCGCCAAAGAAGTTCACCTTCCAGGGCGTAAAACCGATGCCCGACATATTGAAAAAGAGCAGCAGCATGATGGCCATGGCGATGTCGGGGATGATGACGGGCAGGTAGAACATGGAATCCACCGCGGTCTTGCCCCGAAAGCGATAGCGCTCCAGGCCCAATGCGGCCAATGTGCCCAAAACCGTAGAGATGATGGTGGAGACAATGGCCAGAAAGAGGCTATTCCAGATGGAGAGCAGGATCTGGCCGTCCTTGAACATCTTGCCGTACCAATCAAAGGTGAAACCCGCCCATTTGCTGACAGAACGGGCGTCATTGAAGGAAAAGATGACGAGAATAAGGATAGGCAGGTAGAGAAACGCGAAGGCCAGGATACCATAAGTGGTCAGACTCCAGCCCCCCATCTTCGACTTGATCTGCTGCCATCGGTCGTTGGATTGGAATCGTGCGGGGACGCTCATAGTGAACTCTCCGATTTCTTGGTCCAGCGGAAGTAGATGAGGGTGGCGGCGAGCATGGCAATCATCATCACCATAGAGAGGGCCGAGCCAAAGGGCCAATCGTGCGCGCCCAGGAACTGATTGCTGATGATGTTGCCGATCATCAATGACTTGCCGCCGCCCAGGATGGCGGGCGTGACGAATGCGCCCAGGGAGGGAATAAAGACCAGCATGGAGCCAGCCACCACGCCCGGCAGCGAAAGGGGCCAGGTCACCCGCCAAAAAGCCTTGCCGCTGGACGCGTACAGATCGCGGGCCGCCTCCAGCAAGCTCTCATCCAGCCGCTCCAGCGCCGCGTAAATGGGCAGCACCATCACCGGCAGCCAGCCATACACCAACCCCAGAATGATGGCGAAATCATTGCCATAAAGAGGCAGCGGTTTGGAAAGCAGCCCCCAATTCATCAGGGTGACGTTGATGAGCCCGGTGTGCGTGCGCAGCAAGGTCAGCCAGGCGTAGGTGCGGATGAGAAAATTGGTCCAGAAAGGGATCATCAAGGCGAAAAGCAGGGCGCCGCGACGATTGGGCGGACTTTTGGCGATGAAATAAGCCAGGGGATATCCCAACCCCAGGGTGATGAGGGTGGTGACAATGGCGATATAAAAAGAGCGAAGGAAGGTCTTGAAATAGAGGGGATCGAACACCCGGCGGATGTTGTCCAGGGTGAAAACCCACTCGACGCCGCCGTATTTGCCCCGTTCCAGAAAACTGTAAACGAAGACGATGAGCAGGGGAGCCATGAAAAAGATCAGCAGGAAGATCACCGGGATCGCCAGGATCAACCATGCTTGCAACTCGGGATGTCGGCGTAATCGTTCCATGGCCTACTCCTTGAGAATGCGGGCGTGAGCGGCGTTCCAGGTGACGATGGCGTCCTCGCCGATTTCCCAGGGCTCCTCACCGATGTAGATGTTTTGCAGACGCACCACCACTTCGGTGCCGTCGCCCAGCGCAACCGTGTGGCGGGTGTCGGTGCCCACATAAACCAACTGCGTCACCTTGCCATTGACAAGCGCCGTATCTTTGGAGGGATTGGATGGCTTTTCATTCAACTCCAGCAAATCCATCTTTTCGGGACGGATGGAAAGAACGGCGCGATCGCCCACAGAAAGGCCTTCCTCCACCCAACCGGCGGTGACTTTCTCGCCCGAGCCCAACTCCACCACGATTTCGGGCGCCAGGCTGACCACTTTCACGGGGATGAAGTTGGTTTCGCCGATGAAATCGGCCACAAAGCGATCGGCGGGATGCTCGTAGATGGTCTCGGGATCGCCCACCTGATGCACAACGCCATTGTTCATCACGGCGATGCGATCCGACATGGTCAGGGCTTCCTCCTGGTCGTGGGTCACATAGATGAAGGTGATGCCCACATCTTCCTGCAGGGCCTTGAGCTCGATCTGCATGGCCTTGCGCAGCTTCAGGTCCAGCGCGCCCAACGGCTCATCCAAAAGCAGCACTTCGGGGCGATTGACCAGCGCCCGGGCCAGGGCGATGCGTTGCTGCTGCCCGCCCGAAAGCTGCTTGGGCTTGCGATTGGCCATCTGCCCGAGCCGCACCATGTCCAGCACCTCGGCCACCCGGCGCTTGACCTCATCCTTGGGCGTTTTTCTCATTTCCATCCCGAAGGCGATATTCTCGGCCACGGTCATGTGCGGAAAAAGCGCATAGTTTTGAAAGACGGTGTTGACCGGACGTTTGTTGGCGGGCCGGTAGCCCTGTCGGTCTCCCTGAATGTAAATCGCTCCCGATGTCGGCATCTCGAAACCCGCAATCATGCGCAGCGTGGTCGTCTTGCCGCAGCCGCTGGGCCCGAGCAACGAGAAAAACTCCCCATCACGAATTTGCAGGGAGACGTGATTGACGGCCACGACATTCCCGAATTGCTTGACGACATCCTGGAGTTCGACGGCGTAAGTCTCTGTCATACAGCTTCCTCCATGGGCTGGAAATAAGGATCGGCGCCATAGGCCATTTTGATGGTTTTGAGAATGAAATAGCTTTGAGTTTGGGCGACGCCCGGCACCTTCCGCAGCTTCTGATTGATGAATTCGGTAAAATGCTCCCGATCCCGACAAATAACCTCCACAATAAGATCGAGCCCGCCCGACACCATAATCAGATAGCTAACTTCGGTAAAACGGGCGATTTGCTTCGCAACTTCCTCGATATCCGCATTATGCACATTGACCCCGATCATGGCCGGGGCGTCATAGCCCATGCGCACCGGATCGATAAGCCCCACGATCTGCATGACGCCGTTCTCCGTCAGTCGGGCCACGCGATTGCGCACCGTCCCCTCCGAAACAGAAAGAGCCTGGGCGATTTCGGTATAAGGTTTGCGACCATCGGAGCGCAATAACTCCAGAATGGCCAGATCGATTTCGTCTGGTTTGAACATAGCGAGAGTTCGATGCCCAACGTTCAGCATATCCACAGAGGAGGCTGAACAGAAACGTTTTGAAGGACGAAAGAATAACGTCAGTTTACTACGAATTTCGTAGACTGGCAAATAACAATCTGTGAAATTCGCAGGAATGTAGCAAGGTCGCCAATCACGATCCGCATCAGGAGGATTGAAGCTAATAGTCGATGGCTTCATCACACTGAAAATCTCGATGGTTCAACCACCTCCTGGCGCCAAACTATAATCAAACTCTCCCACCTGATTGGATGTCGTATCCACAGAGGGAGAGAGCCCTACCACTCGATAGTAATGATTTTGGGCGGGGTCGCCCACCCCCTGGTCGTCATCAAACTGCCAGGGAAAGCGGTCGATGGTGGCTTCGGGCGCGCCCGTGGGTTGGAAGGTGGGCTCCTGTCCCCGGAAAATCTGATACGCGGTGTAAACCGGGTCATGGGCCCAACTCAGACGCAGCGAACTGGCGTCCAGTTGAGAGATGGTGACGAGGGGGAGAAAGGTGCTGGTATCGAAGTCGAAGACCCGGTGCTGGAAGCCCGCGCCCGGCGAGCCCGCCCAGACGTGATTCGGATCGCCCGGATCGAAGGCCAGGACGAGGGCGAAGGGCCAGGCCATGCCCGCGTTCTGCGTCGTCCAGCTTGCGCCGCCGTCGGTGGAGAGAAGCACGCCGTGGGAGCCCGGATCGTACCCGCCCGAGTCGAAGGCGCTGGAGGACGCGGCCAGCAGGATGTCCGGGTCGGCGGGCGAGACCGCCACATCCCGCAGGAAATCATCGGTCCAGAGCTTCGTCCAGATCTGGCCAGCGTCATCACTGCGATAAAGCCCCTTGCCCGCGCCCAACGCGGCCACATACACCCGCCCGCTCACATGCGGGTCGGGCGTGATGGCGAAGATTCCTTCCCAGCCCCATTCCCACACTTCGCCGCTGACGCCGCCTCCCATCTCGGCCAGCCCCACCTGCGTCCACGTCCCCGCATCTCCGCTCTGAGTCGAGCGCCACAGGCCCGCCTCGCCCCCGGCATAGACCAGATCGCCATCGAACGCGTCCACCGCGGTGACGCGGCAGCCGTTGCAGTCGAACATCTTGGACCAGGTGCGACCATCATCCTTGCTGCGATACACATCGCCCTGGGAGGTGAGGAAGAGGGTGCGGGTGTTGGCGGGGCTGGTCGGGTCCGGCGCCAGGCCCGAGAGAGGCGCCGCCGGCAGGCCGCTGGCTTCGGCCCAACTTGCGCCATAATCATCGCTGCGCAGCAAATGCCCCGGCTCGTCGGGCGAGGGGGATTGGGCGGTCCACACCACGCCGGGCCGGGCGGGATCCGCAACCAGGGCCGTGACATTGCCGCCATTGCCATCCCAATCCCCCGAAGCTGCCGCATCATTGCAATTCTCCCACGACTCGCCGCCGTTGGGGCTATGCCAACACCCCAGGTCGAAATAGCCCAGATAGATGTGCTGGGGTTCGCTCTCGCTGATGCCCATCTTGAACATGACCACGTTGTCCACCCCGCGGGAGCGCCACAAGCCCGGGCTCACCTCGTTGGTGTAGTTGTTGAAGAAGGCGCGGCCGCCGTCATCGGTGGCGAAGATGAACTGGCTGTCGGCCCAGTGCAGCCAGTCGGGATCGGAGAGATCGTCGCCGATGGAACGCAGATCGGTGTTGTAGGCCCAATAGGCGTCGGTCCAACCATCCTCCCAATCCTCGACCTTGCTCACCTGGGTCCAGGTGACGCCGCCATCGGCGCTCTCCCACACGCCGTTGCGGTCATCCCAGGGGAACTGGTGATACGGATCGATGAGGCGGATGAGGTTCGATTGCCCCGGAACCAGCCAGATGCGCCCGCCCCGATGCGCGCTCTGGGTCCAGGTGGCGCCGCCATCATCGCTGCGATAGAGCCGGCCGGGCCCGTCGGGATCGCTGTCGTAGACGGTGAGGAAGACGCGATTGGCAACGTCGGGCGAGGCCGCCACATCCATGACCTCACCGGGGCCCGCGGCCATCTGCGTCCAATGCACGCCGCCATCCCCGCTGCGATACGCGACCGCGGGCCCC
>JALSPL010000425.1 GCA_026985975.1 Anaerolineae bacterium
CACCGACCCGGTGCTGGATAGCCTGGGGTTCACCGAAAAGGTGGCGGAAAAACTGCGGGATGCGGGCATGGACGTGGCGGCGTTCGCCGAGGTGGAGCCCGAACCCTCGCTGCAAACCGTGCAGAAGGGCGCGGACATCATGCGGGCATTCGAGCCCGATGTCATCGTGGGCCTGGGCGGCGGCTCCAGCATGGACGCGGCCAAGGCCATGTGGGTGCTGTACGAGCGCCCCGACCTGCAACCCGACGAGATCAGCCCCATGATGGAGCTGAACATCGGTCAGAAGGCCAAGCTCATCGCCATCCCCACCACCGCCGGCACCGGCTCCGAGGCCACCTGGGCCACGGTGCTCACCGATAAAAGCGATGGCCGCAAGCTGGCCCTGGGCTCGCGCGAGACCATGCCCACCACCGCCATCGTGGACCCGGCGATGACCCGCGACCTGCCCCCGCGCATCACCGCGGATACAGGCCTGGATGCGCTCACCCACGCGATCGAGGGCTATGTCTCCACCTTCCACAACGATTTCACCGACGGCCTCTGCCTCAAGGCCATCCAGCTAGTGTTCGAGTATCTGCCGCGGGCCTATGCCGAGCCCCACGATATGGAGGCCCGAGAGCGCATGGCCAACGCCGCCACCCTGGGCGGGCTGGGCTTCATCAACTCCTGGGCCTCCCTGGCCCACGCCATGGGCCACGCCTTCGGCGGGAATTTCCACATCCCGCACGGGCGCAGCGTCAGCATCTTCCTGCCCTACACCCTGGAATACATCGCCTGCGAGCCGGAGCTGACCCGCTTCCGCGACATCGCCCACGCCCTGCGCCTGCCCGAGGGCGACGCAGATGAGGCCGCCGCGGCCAAAGCTGTCATCGCCGCCATCCGCGACCTGCACCGGCGGCTGGACCAGCCCCTGACCGTGGCTGAGACGGGCGTCAGCCGCGAGGACTACGAGGCCCGGCTGGACGACCTGGTGGAATTCGCCGAAGGCGACGGCACCTTCATCAGCGCCGCCCGCATCCCCGAACGGGAAGACCTGGAAAATCTCTTCCGCTACGCCTACGACGGGCGAGAAATCGATTTCTGAGAAACTCATGGAGATTCGATAGAGATTGATCGAGATTTAATCTCTATCTATCTCAACCAATCTCTATGAATCTCAATAAATCTCAATAAATCATCATCTCGATCAACCCGACCCGTTTCCCCTCTTCCTCACCCATCCATGACGCCTCAAACCTACACCCCCGCCCCGCCCAGAGCCCTGCCCGGCTACATGGGCAAAATCCTGCGCGTCGATCTTTCCACGGGCCGCCTTTGGGACGAGCCCATCGATGGCGCTTACGCCGAGCAATTCATCGGCGGCAGCGGTCTCGCCGCCCGCTACCTGTGGGATATGATCGACGACGAAACCGACCCACTGGGCCCGGATAACCCTCTCATCTTCATGACCGGTCCCCTGGTGGGCACCAGCACGCCCGCCGCGGGCCGCTTCTCGGTGGTGACCCGCTCGCCGGCCACGGGCCTGCTGGGCGAAGCCAACTCGGGCGGCTACTGGGGCCCGGAGCTGCGTCGCGCGGGCTATGATGGTCTCATCATCACTGGCCAGGCCAGCGCCCCTGTGTGGCTGGCGCTGCGGGAGGACGCCGCGCCCGAGTTGCACGACGCCAGCGATCTCTGGGGCCTGGATATGTACGAAACCCAGGAGGCCATCCGCGAGAAGATGGGGGACAAGCGGGTGCGGGTGGCGTGCATCGGGCCCGGGGGGGAAAACCTGGTGCTGTTTGCAGGCGTGATGAATGATCATGGTCGGGCCGCGGCCCGCACGGGCGTGGGCGCGGTCATGGGCAGCAAGATGCTGAAGGCCATCGCCGTGCGGGGCAAGGCCAAAGTGCCCATCTTCCGGCCCGAGGAAAACAAACGGGTGGTGCGGGCCATGACCAATCATGTGGTGGAGGATCTGACCGCACAGATGATGCGCCTGGGCGGCACCATGCTCAACATGGATCTGGGTCC
>JALSPL010000426.1 GCA_026985975.1 Anaerolineae bacterium
TTATATCCAATTTGCTGACGAAAATAGACGAAAGGACGAAGATTGACGAAGAAAATCGTCCATTTTCGTCTATCTTCGTCTATATTCGTCTCCACGAGAGAGATTATCCGTAGCAATCTGGGTAAAACTGCGTTCAAAGCAAAAAACGCCAGTGTCCAGTAAAAATCAATGCCAGCATCCGAGATGCGCCACAAATCAATCGATGATACGGCTTCCCCGAATCGGGTGATCCCGGAATGAAAGGATCAAAAAAAGCCAAAAAACAGCCATCTTCATAAATCATGATTGCCACGATGATCAGCTTTTTGACTATCATAAAATAGCATTCATTTTCGGATGTCATTATACAAAATAGAACGCCAAAAGACCAATCACCGCCATCCCTGTTCCGAAAATAAACGTTGGCGTCGTTTGCAGAGACGCTCTCGAAGCAAACGTTGGCCTGGCGCTCAACCACGTAATGCGTAAAACGTAAAACGTGAAGACCTTACGCATTACGCATTACGTTTTACGGGCTTGGCTGTCCCACCAGATTGACTTGCACATTGCGCCCTTCGGGCTAGATTCCTCCTCCCTGCGGTCGTCGGAATGACGTAACGAAATTTTTATCGCTATCGGCGGGCAACCGCCCGTGACGCCTGCTTGAAAACAAGCCGGATTGCCATCACGATGTCCCTATCGACGAAACACAGTTTTCACGAACAGACCGCGCAGGCGGATTTCCCGTTCAGGTGGACTTGCCGCCGCGGGCGGGGGGCCTGGGGCGACGACGGCGGCGTTGCTGACGCTGTTTTTCGGCCCGACGTCGCGCGTCCTCCGCCAGAGAACTCTGTGGCGGCGTTTTTTCTGGCGAGAGATGTTCGGAGAGATCGGCAATGGTGGGGTAACGGAACAGATCCACCATGTTGAAAGATTGATGAAAAGCCGCCTCCAGCTTATCGCTCACCTTCGCCAGTAGCAGGGAATGCCCGCCCAGTTCGAAGAAATTATCATGGATGCCGACCTTATCAATGCCCAACGCCTCCTGCCAGATAGCCGCTATCTGATGCTCGATTTCGTTGCGGGGCGGTGCGTAGTCCGTAGCCAGCTCCGGCCTGTCCGCCGAAGGGATCGGCAGCCGCTTGCGATCCACTTTGCCGTTAGGCGAAAGCGGAAAGGCCTCCATGATCATAAAATAGGAAGGAACCATGTAATCGGGCAGGTCTTTCTCTACAAAGGCCCGCAATTCGCCCGCACTGAGCGTCTCTCCAGACACAGGAATCACATACGCTACCAGCCTTACGCCGCCCGGCGTGCCGGTTACTGCCAACGTTACAGCGTTTTCCACCGCCGGATGCCGCAGGAGCAAATTGTCGATCTCGCCCAGTTCCACGCGGAACCCGCGAATCTTGACCTGAAAGTCCACGCGGCCCAGATATTCGATGTTGCCATCGGGCAGCCAGCGGGCCAGGTCGCCGGTGCGATACATGCGACTCCCCGGCGTCAGTGCGTAGGGATCGGGCAAAAACCGTTCGGCGGTGATGGCGGGGCGATTGAGATAACCGCGGGCTACGCCCGGTCCGCCGATGTAGATCTCACCGGGCACGCCCACCGGCACAGGCTGCAGGAACTCGTCCAACAGATACACCCGCACGTTGTCCAGCGGTCTGCCCACTGGCACCGTAGACGTGCTGAGAATGGTGCGCACCTGATAACTGGTGGGGCCGATAGTGGTTTCGGTGGGACCATAGCCGTTGAGGAAGACGCGCCCGCCAGGCAGCCATTTTTCCACAATATCCCAGGTGCAGGCCTCGCCAGCCGAAACCACCGTGTGTAGCGAGGGAAACAGCGCCGGATCATAATCCTTGAGAATGGTGGGAGGCAGAATGGCGGCGTTGACCTGACGCCGTCGCACCAGATCGGCCAATTTTTTCTCCGAAAGCAGCGTGGTGCGCTCCGCCAGATGCAGAGAGCCGCCATTGGCCAGGGCCCATACGATCTCTGATGTGGCGGCGTCGAAGCTGAAAGAGGCGAATTGCAGCACTCTGACGCGGCTGTCGCCGCCATAGGCCTTGCGCTGTCCGATAATAAAATTCATCAACCCGCGATGGTGTAGCAGCACGCCCTTGGGGCGGCCGGTGGAACCAGAGGTGTAGATGACGTAGGCGAGGTTGTCAGGGGAGAGGGAGACGTTGGGGTTCGTGTCGGGGTAGGACGCGTAGGCGTCGTAATCCGTAATACGTAAAACGTGGAGGGAATCCCAGGGCTGATCACTGAACACTTCATTCTCCTGGTCCGCCAGCAGCAACCGAAGGCCACTGTCCTCGATCATGTAGCGAATGCGCTCGGGGGGATAGGTGGGATCGATGGGCAGATAAGCGCCGCCCGCCTTGAGCACGCCCAGCATGGCGATGATCATCTCCAGAGATCGAGGCAGCATGACGCCCACAGGCGCATCAGGCCCGACGCCCTGCCGCCGCAGGTAATGAGCGAGTTGATTGGCGCGCTCATTCAATTCTTCGTAGCTCAACGACTGCTCGCCAAAGGTCACTGCCGTGGCCCGGGGACGCCGCATCGCATAGGTTTCTACAAGCTGATGAAAGTAGAGCTCGGGAACGGGCGCTTGCGTATGATTCCAGTCCATCACCAGGGTGCGCTGCTCAGTATCCGTAAGCATTCGCAGATGGCCAACAGGGGCGTCGGGCTCATCCACAATGCGATGCAACAACATCTGGAAATGGCGCAACATGCGTGTGATGGTGCGTTCTTCGAACAAATCGGTGTTGTAGGTGATGGATGCAGCCAGCTCGTCGCCCGTCTCGGCCATGAGCATGGTCAAATCCATGGGCGTCTTCTGCTCTTCGATGCGGATGGAAGTCAGGGGCATGCCCGCCAGATCCATCTCCAGCCCTTCGGCGTCCAGGGCGAACTGCGAGAGGCCCTCCTCGTGCAGACGATGCGCCCGCTGCAACACGAACATCACCTGGAAGATGGGCGTGTAGGCGGCGCTGCGCTCGGGCGCCACCTTCTCCACCATGAGATTGAAGGGATAATCCTGATGCGCCAGCGCTCCCAGCACCGTCTCTTTCACCTGATCCAGAAAATCAACGAAAGCGGGATTGCCCGAAAAATCGGAGCGCAACGGCACAGGATTGACAAAATACCCCACAATGTTTTCCAGACCGGGCAAGGTGCGGCCGGCGGTGGGCGTGCCCACGATAATGTCATTTTGCCCCGAATAGCGGCGCAGCAGCACCTTGAACGCCGCCAGCAGCGTCATGAAGTTGGTCACGCTCTGTTGTTCGGAAAGAGACTTCAGAGCCTGGCTGAGAGTGCGCCCCAGTTTCAGCGTCTTGGTGGCCCCATGGAAGGTTTGCACAGCAGGGCGGGGATGATCGGTGGGGAGATTGAGCAGGGGCAGCTCGCCCGACAACCGATCCCGCCAATAGCGCCACAGCCTCTCGCCGGCAGGACTCTCCAGCATCTGCATCTGCCAGCGCACGAAATCGGTGTAACGAATGGAAAGGGGCGGCAGCGCCCGGTCCGGGTCATCTGCGGGCCAGAGCATGGTCAATTCACCCAGCAACACGGCCAACGACCACAAATCCACCACGATGTGATGAGCGCTGAGCAGGAAGACGAAGTCTTCATCGGCCAGCTCGAAAACGTAAAGCCGCAGCAACGGCCCCAGTTGCAGATTGAAAGGCAGCGCCGACAACCGTTTCAATTCCTCATGCAGCCGCTGATCATTCCAGCCGCGGGCGTTGATCAGATGGAAGTAAGGCGGGATGTCATCGGCAATTCGCTGCCGGGGCTCGCCGCCTACGGCAAAAAAGGTCGTGCGCAGCGAGGGATGACGGCGGAAGAGGGCGTCGAAACGCACCTGCAACCGATCCACATCCAGCGCAGCCCTGACCCGGGCGGCGTAGGTGGGATTGAAGATGCTGTCAGGCGAGACCTGATGCTGGAACCACATGGCCCGCTGACCATAGGACAGGGGATAATCGGGATAATCCTCCTCGGCGGGCGTCAGAGGGATGCCGCGGCCCGGCTCCCGGGAAAGTTGCGGTGCGATCAACGTCACCAGCTCATCGACGCAAGGCCCCTTGACCAGCTCGGCGATGGGGATTTCCACCCGCAGCTCCCGCTCCACCACGTTCTTCAATTCCACCGCCATGATGGAATCCATGCCCAGATAGATGAGCGGCTGATCGGCGGGGATGTCGTCGGGCGCCATGCGCAGCACGCGGCCCACCTGCTGGCGCAGATATGCCGTCAACAATTCCTCGCGCTCCTCAACTGTCGCCTCCCGGAGACGCTCCGGGATGAGGGGCGTGGCGGGAGCCTCATCCTCTACGGCCATCTCCGCCCGCGCCATCTCTTTCTCCTTTTCCAGCGCTCCTGCTGTGGGCCGGGCGCCAAACCAGTAGCGTTTGCGCTGGAAGGGATAGAGAGGCAGACGGATGCGGGGATGCTGGCCGGGATAGAAGGCCGCCCAATCCACCTGCACGCCGCCCGCATACAGCCCGGCCACCGCTTCCAGAATCGCATCCACATCCGCCTGCTTGCGGTGCAGGGACCCCGCCCATGTCAATCTGGAATCGTCGAGGACGCGGCGGCCCATGCCGATGAGCGCCGGGTGCGGCCCAATTTCGAGATAAACCTGGCAGCCGCGGGCGTCCAGCGTGCGCATCCCCGCCTCGAACTGCACCGCGGCCATGATGTGCCGCCGCCAGTAGTCGGCGTCCGGAACCTCGCCCGGCCCGAAGATCTTGCCGGTGACATTGGAGACCAGGCGAATGGCCGGAGCCTGATAGCTGACGGTGCGGGCGATGGCCGTGAACGCATCCAACATGGGGGCCATAAGGCTGGAATGGAAGGCGTGGGAGACCTGGAGAGGACGCGTGGCGACGCCGCGGGCCTCGAACGCCGCCACCGCCGCTTCCACCGCCTCGGTGCGGCCCGAGATCACCGTATTGCCGGGGCCGTTGATCCCGGCTATGGAGAGATCATCGCCATAGAGCGCCACCACCGGCGCCACATCGTCCACCGGTGCAAACAGCACGGCCATGCTCCCCTCGCGCGGCAACGCCTGCATCAAGCGCCCGCGGGCGGCGATGAGCTTGGCGCCGTCGGCCAGACTCATCACCCCGGCAATGACCGCGGCCGCGTATTCCCCCACGCTGTGGCCCAACACGAAATCGGGCTTCAGGCCCCAACTCCGCCACAAGCGGGCCAGCGCGTACTCGATGGCGAACAGCGCCGGCTGCGTAAAGGCGGTGTCATGAATCCGTGCGTCTTCGGGATGGGCGGGGAACAGGACGTCGAGCAGGGGCGCAGACAGATGCCCGTCCAGCGCCGCCGCGGCTTCGTCCAGGGCCTGACGGAATGCGGGCTCGGTCTCATAGAGTTGTTTGCCCATGCCCGGATACTGCGCGCCCTGGCCGGTGAACAGCCAGGCCATCTTGCGACGTTCGGCCCGCCGCGCCTGGCCGCGACGCACGCCCGGCCCCGGTCTGCCGTCGGCCGCCGCCAGCAGACGCTCTCGCAGCGTCGCCCGATCGCCGCCGACAACCGCCAACCGCCGATCGAGATGGGTGCGGGTCACCGCTGCGTTGTAGCAAATATCAGCCAGGGACAAATCGTCATGCTCGGCCAGAAAACGGGCGTACGCGGCCGCCAGGTCATTCAGAGCGGCGTCATCCTGCGCCGAAAGCGTCAGCGCGTAGCCCGTTCGCTGGCTGGCCCGACCAGGTTTCTGCTCGGGCGCTTCGCCCAGCACGATGTGGGCGTTGGTGCCGCCAAAGCCGAAGGAGCTGACGCCCGCGAAGCGGGGACGCTCGCCCCGACGCCAGGCCACGGGCTGCGTGGGAATGGCCAGCGGCATGCGGTCGATGGCGATGTGCGGGTTGATTCGCGTGAAATGAAGATGCGGCGGGATTTCCTCGTGGTAGAGGGAGAGCGCCGCTTTGATCAGCCCGGCAATGCCTGCCGCCGATTCCAGATGCCCGATGTTGGTCTTGACCGAGCCCAGCCAGGTGGGATGTGTGTGGCTGCGGCGGGCCAGCACGGCGCCCAGGGCCGCCACCTCGATGGGGTCGCCCAGGTGGGTGCCGGTGCCGTGAGCCTCGATGTAATCCGCTTCCTCCGGCTTCAGACCCGCAGCGGCCCAGGCCGCCCGGATGACCGCCTGCTGCGAGAGGCCGTTGGGCGCGGTGAGACCATTGCTGTGGCCGTCCTGATTCACTGCCGAACCATGAATCACCGCCCAGATATGATCGCCATCCCGCACCGCATCGGAAAGGCGCTTGAGCACGACTACGCCCACGCCCTCGCCCCGCACATAGCCGTCGGCCGCGGCGTCGAAGGTCTTGCACCGGCCCTGAGGGGACATCATTCCCGCCTGGGAAAAAGTGATGGTGAGCTCGGGTGAGAGGATCAGGTTCACGCCCGCGGCCAGGGCCAGATCGCATTCGCCGCTGCGCAAGCTGGCCGCGGCCAGATGCGTCGTCACCAGAGAGGAAGAACAGGCCGTGTCAACAGCCACGCTGGGCCCGCGGGCGTCCAGAATGTAGGAGAGGCGATTGGCGACGATGCTGAAGGCGTTGCCGGCGCCGGTGTAGGGATCGATCTGCTGAATGGCGTCGGGCATTCGCGCCTGCAAACGACTGTAATCATTGTTGGAAACGCCCACGAACACGCCGGTTTTGCTGCCGGCGATGACATCCGCGGGAATCCCGGCATCCTCCAGCGCCTCCCACGCCGTCTCCAGCAACAAACGCTGCTGCGGATCCATGCGCTCGGCCTCGCGAGGGGAGATGCCGAAAAACGAGGCGTCGAATTTGTCCACATCGGGCAGAAAACCGCCCCATTTCGTGATCATCTTGCCCGGCCCGCCTTCGGGATCGTAGAACTCGTCCGCGTCCCAGCGATCGGGCGGCGTCTCGATGACGCCATCGACGCCCTCGTGCAGCATCCGCCAGAAAGCATCGGGCCCGCGACCGCTCATGCCGGGCATGCGCACGCCGATGCCGATAATGGCGATGGGCTCGCCCGGCGCATGGGCTCGGGCTCTGGCCTCCGCCAGTTCCTTCTCCAGTTTCTGAATTTTGAGCAGCGCTTTTTTGATCAAAGCAGCTTGGGATTTTTTTTCAGCCATGGGGGAATTTCCAAAATAATGATGCGCCGCAAACGCACGCTATCAAATAAACGTAAACCAACGCGTTTTTACGGCTAATCGTCTTCAAGAGCGTCAAGATCATCCAGTTTTTCCATCAGCAGCGCCTCCAGCTCCTCTTCCGAGAGTTCATCCAGATCCGACAGATCGGCTTCGCCGTCGCTGATATCAGGCGCTTCTGCGGCGTCTGACTCCTGAGAAAGCACAGCCGACAGCAGATAAGCGGCAATGGCGTCGATGGTGGGATATTCAAAAGCGATAGTGGCCGGGAGATTCTTGCCCGTGGCCTCATCCAGCGCATTCTTCAATTCCACGGCCATCAGGCTATCCATGCCCATCTCGCTGAGCGCGGTGTAGGCGTCCACCTGTTCGATGGCGGGCAGGCCCAGGATGCGTCGCACCTGCTCCCGCAAGAAGTCGGACAGCAGGTCGTGATGGTCATCCGGCGCGGCGGCGCGCAGGTGTTGTGCGATGTGGGAAGAGCCCTGATCGGCAGTCGACGACGCGACTTTCGCCCGCACAAAATCAACCAAAAGCGGCGGCGTCTGCGGGAAGGCCCTCAGGAACGCGGGCCAATGCACCGACATCACCGCCACCTGCGGTGCGGCCGCGTTCAGCAGCGCATCCAGCGCCTGCAAGGCGGCCTCAGGCGGGATGGGCCACAGTCCTCGCCCTGTGCGTCGCCCCTGCTGCCCATCCGCAGCCATGCCCGCCTCCCAAGGCCCCCAGTTGATGCTGAGGCCGGGCAGATCCAGGGACTGACGCTGGGCGGCCAGCGCATCCAGATAGGCATTGGCCGCGGCATAGTTACTCTGGCCGGGTGAGCCCAATAGCGAGGCAATGGAAGAGAAAAGGATGAAGAAATCGAGATCGGCATGGTGGGTAAGGCGATGCAGGTTGGCCGCGCCCTCGACTTTGGGCCTCAGCGCCCGGTCAAAGCGTTGCCAGTCCTGTTGCAGGATGACGCCATCATCCAGCAGGCCCGCAGCGTGGATCACGCCCCGTAGCGGCAACTCGACAGCATCCTGAAGCTCGAACAGGGCCTGCTCCAAGCCATCAGCATCCGCGACATCGGCTTGCAAGTGCAACACCTGCGCCCCGTCGGCAGCCAACGTATCCATCCATGCCCGGGCCTCGTCATCAGGCGTACGACGAGAAAGCAGCGCCACCGCACCCGCCCCCTGACCGATCAGCCATTGGGCCACCAGCCGCCCCAGTGCGCCCAGGCCGCCGGTGATGAGATAAGCGCCGTCGGCACGGATGTGTACAGGCGGACGATGGACGACGGGCAAATCATGCGCGGGCTGCGTGACGACGATCTTGCCGATGTGTTTGGCCAGGGCCATGAAGCGGAACGCGGCCTCGGCTTGTTCAAGGGGGTAGGCGGTGTGATGCAGGGGCGTGAGCTCGCCTGCTGCAAAAGCCGCGGCCAGTTCCGACAGCATCTCATGGATCAGTTCCGGCTGCTCGGCCGAGAGCGCATCCAGGGCGATGATGTGATAG
>JALSPL010000427.1 GCA_026985975.1 Anaerolineae bacterium
TGGAATAACCGCGACCGCGTTGTTTTGCCGTCAGAATATCATCTACTTTTTCTTTATCTAGTTTTCCGAAAGATGGCATTTTGCGCCTCCATGAAAATGGCGTGAATTTTGTGAGAGTGAATAAATTTTACCCGAATGCGGCGTTTTTGTCAAATAGTTGATTTTTGTTCAGTATTCAACAATGACGTGCTGGCAGACGTTTTTATCACGCGCAAAAATCCCCAAAAACAACTGCTTTTTCGATGCGCTGCCGAATGCTCATCGGCGTTCTATCGAGATCAAGTCTGTCATCATCCCGCACGCGAGCCAAACGTCGGTCGGGATGAAGCTATCGGGAGATCAGAAAAAGGCATGGCGTTTCTATGCCTCCAATCCGGCGTTTTGTGCTAAAATAGCAAACAAATACAGCGCAGTGCGTCAGTCATCTGTGCAGCGTGATTTGAAAGCAAGCCATGTATTGACAATATGAGAGCTCATGGATATGAAAGATCGGTTGGAAGACCTCAATGAACAGCAACGTGAAGCTGTGACGTTTCGGGCGGGGCCATTGTTGGTATTGGCCGGACCTGGCAGCGGCAAGACCCGTATTATCGTCCATCGCATCGCCTGGCTGGCGAAAGAACAGGGTGAGCCGCCTGAAAGCATTTTGGCGGTCACGTTCACCAATCGCGCCGCCGAGGAGATGCGAGAGCGGCTGTTCAACTTTTTGGGCGACGAAGCGGAGAACGTCTGGATTCATACGTTCCATGCTGCGGCCATGCGGATTTTGCGGAAGTACGGCTCCCGCATCGGCATTCCCGAGGATTTCATCATTTTGGATGAAGATGAGCAACGACGGCAGATCGCCCGGCAATTGAGATTGCTGAATATCAGCCGGGAGCAGTTGCCGGTGGGGGAAATCGCATCCCGCCTGGGGCAAATGAAAAGCCAGCTCCTCAACCCCGAACAGCCGGGCGAGGCGGATGATCCCGCCATGACCGCGGTCATTCGGGCTTACGAAGCCTGGCTGCGCGAGCATCGCGCCCTGGATTTCGACGATCTGCTTCGCTACGCGGTGATGCTTTTGCGTAAAGAAGAGGGGGTTCGGGCCTATTATCGCCGCGCGCTTCGTCACATCCTGGTGGATGAATATCAGGACATCAACAAAGTTCAATATGAGTTTCTCACCCTGCTGGCCCCGTTGCAGGCCAGCGTCACCGCGGTGGCCGATGATGATCAGACCATTTATGGCTGGCGCGGCTCCGATCCAACCTTCATCGACGCGTTCATCGCCCATTACAACCCTGCTATCATTAAACTGCGATACAGCTACCGCTGCCCGCCCGCCATCCTCTACGGCGCCCAGCATCTCATCGCTCGCGAGGATAAAGCCGAGGCCCGCCGCCGCTATATGCAGAGCCAGGCGGCCGGAGACGATACGCCCATCTATCATTACATCTTTCGCCACATCCGCCAGGAACAGCAATGGCTGGCGGCGCTTATTCGCAAACTCATCGACGAGCGGGGATACAGCCCGGGCGATATCGCCATCCTCTATCGCACGCACCGCCTGGCCGGGCCGGTGGAGCAAGCGTTGCTGGAGGCGGGATTCAAAGTGCAGCGCGTGCGCCCCAAAAGCTTTTTCGATCGCTATCAGGCCCGGGAGATCACCCGCTATTTGCAAATGGCCCGCGCCCTCAACGAGGATGATTTCTCCAGCATCATCAACTTTCCCGTGCATCAGGTGGATGAACTGACCATGGTGCAATTGCGGCGTCTGGCCGAAGCGCAGGATATCAATCTGGTGGAACTGGTGCGCCGGGTGGATGATTTTCCCGAGATCTGCCCCCTCGCCCGTCACCATCTGCGCCGCATGAGCGATCTGGCCCAACGTCAACTGCCCCGGCTTGAGGGCGACGCGGCCGAAGCTGTGCAGGCCATCTTCGCTCAACTGGACGCATTGCGCTCGCCCTGGCGGCCGCCGGAGCGGGAAACGCTGGCCCGGTTGCTGGATCAAACCCGCTCGCCCGATGTCATCCAGCGCCTCGCCCGGGCGTTGGAATCTGGTCGTCCCCTGGTCATCCGCCACGATTCCGGTCTGGACGGGCGCATCGCCGCCTTTATCCTGTGCACCGTCCTTCGAGACTACCTGGGCGTGACGGCGGCCGTCAATCCCGATGTTGCGCCGACCGACGCCCTGGTCATTTTCTTCGGAGATCAGCCTCCGGCTGATGATTTCGACGGTCTCGCGCCACCCCGTTCTCTGGATGCGACCCTGACGCAGAGCTTGTGGGCGTGGCGGTGGGCGCAACAACTTTTGATCTCGCAAGAGCGCCTTGCCGAGGGGCGCTATGTCGTTTACGATGTGGAGACCACCGGAGCCAGCGTCCGCCGCGACGAGTTGGTGGAGATCGGGGCGTTGGCTTATGAAGAACGCCAGCCTGCTGAACCGCCCTTTCGCGCCCTCATCCGCCCTCGCCGCGGCTACATTCCCAAATCGGCCACCCGCGTCCACGGCATTCGTTACGAGGACGTGAAAAACGCCCCCGCCATCGATCAGGTCCTGCCCGAGTTTCTCGATTACATCGGCAACGACACCCTGGCGGGCCACAACATCGCCCGTTTCGATAACCGATTTATCGACAAAGCCTGCGGCGAGTCCCTCAATGGCCATGGCTTTTATCCCCTCTACATCGACACCCTGCGCCTGGCCCGACGGCTGCTTCCGGAACTGCGACATTATTCCCTGGAGCATCTCAGCCAGACCCTGGGTCTGCACCAGGGCCCCATCCGCCACCGGGCGCTGGATGATCTGCGAGTGACCGCCGATCTCTTCTTTCTTCTGACCGATTATCTGCTGGTCGAAAAGGAGCAGGAAGCCCTGAGCGAGTATCTGCCTCTGGTGGGCGTGAGTTTGCTGATGGGCGAAAAACCGGCGGGCGCAGCGGGCGACCTGCTTCTCGACGCGGCCGCCCGCATGATTCATGCCGGAAATGGCCGGGATCTGCTGGATGATCTGCGCCATGAGCTTCCTCCCGCCCTGCAAGACGCCATGCAGAAGAACGTCTTGCAACTGAGCGGCCGTCAGCCCCGGTCCACCGAAGAAGATCATCAATGGCGGGAACTCCAGGATCTTTTCTTGCAGCATGTCGAGGCCTTTCACAAATATGGTCAGGACCACAGTTTGCGGGCCTTTCTCGATTATCAAGCGCTGCTCACCAGCATGGACGCCTTCGCCCACGAAGCGGAAGATGACGCCATCACCATGATGACTTTGCACAACGCCAAGGGCGTCGAATATCCGGTGGTGATCATCGTCGGCGTCGAACAGGAAAATCTGCCCATCTGGCGCAGCCTGGATGATCCCCAAAAGCTGGCCGAGGAGCGTCGCGTGCTCTATGTGGGCGTTACGCGGGCCAAAAACGCGGTTTATCTTTTTTCCACCAATGATCGAGAGGACGGTTTTTATCGCGAGCCCTCCCGTTTCGCTTTCGAAATCCCATCGCAATACATCCGCCATTTCCGCATCTTTTCCAGCGGCAAGGTGCAGGAGATCAAACGCACGTCGTCGGGCAAGCGCCGATCATGATCTCCGCCGCCCGCCCTTGTTGACACGGCCCCATGGATACGATTCTCGTTCCTCTTGCCCGGCCCGAGCAGGCCGCTATTCTCTCCACCTTCATTCTGCCGGTGGCCCGCGGCGAACGCGCCCGCGTCATCCTGTTGCACATCTGCCCCACGCTTTACGTCAGCGATGAGGCGCTCTGTGCGGGCCGGAAAGCCGAGGATATCCCCTGGTTGCAAGCCGCAGCCCTCCCTTTTCAGGATACCGATGTAACGGTCGAGATCGCGCGGCGCGAAGCGCACAGCATTGCCGGCGGCATCCGCGATGCTGTGCGGGAATTCAAGCCCGATCTGTTGGCTCTGAGCTGGCGGCGGGCGGGATCAGACAAAAACGATGATGATCTGACGCTCCATGATCTGCTGATGGACGTCCCCTGCGATCTGGTGGTGTGGCGGGGCGATCAGGCGGCGCCGCCCCCGCACCGGGTGCTCATTCCCAGCGCCGGCGGCCCCAACGTGGCGCTCGGCTTTCGCTTCGCCGAGGATTTTCATCGATCTTATGGCAGCAAGGTGCTGTTGCTCACGGTGCTGCCCCGCACCGCCAGCGATGAGGAGGCGGCTGCCGCCCGCGCCGCTATGGAAGCCCGGGCCCGAGCCGCCCTGGCGTCCTCTTCGTTGCCATGGGACGCCGTGGAATTGCATGTGCTCCGGGCAAAATCGCCGGCGGCTGGCATTCTGCAAATGGCGGTTCCCGCTCACTCCGACGTCGTCATCATCGGCGCTTCGCGCGAGGGGGTGATCCAGCGTCTTCGTTTCGGCGAAATCCCCGAAAAGGTCGCAGCCGAGGCCCGCGTGCCGGTGCTGGTCATCAAACGTCCCCTGCCGCGACGGGTCACCCTTTATCGCCGGGTGTGGGATACATTGATGCGGGTGACGCCCGATCTCACCGAGGCGGAGAAGGTCGAGGTGTATCGCGAATCCCGGCGCAGCTCCCGGGCCTCGCGCGACTTCTTCACGATGATCGCGCTCTCGACGGCCATCGCCACCTTCGGGCTCATGCTCAACGCCCCGGCGGTGATCATCGGGGCCATGCTCATCGCCCCGCTGATGAACGCCATTATCGGCATGGGCTTGGGCATTGTGCAGGGCGACGCCCGTCTGCTTTCTCTGGGCGTCAAAACCACCCTGGCGGGCGTGGGCGTCACCCTGCTGGTCAGTTTTTTCCTGGAGATCATCATCCCCTTCGACACTCTCACACCGGAGATGATTGCCCGCTCGGCCCCCAATCTGCTGGATTTGGGCGTGGCGCTGGCGGCGGGAGCGGCCGGCGCTTATGCCCTGGCCCGCAAAAACGTCTCCTCCTCACTGCCCGGCGTCGCCATTGCCGTGGCCCTGATTCCACCCCTGGCCACCACGGGCATGGCGCTGGCCCTGGCGGAATGGCGGGTCGTCCTGGGCGCAGGGCTTCTGTTCCTCACCAACCTGATCGGCATCGTATCCATGAGCAGTTGGGTGTTTCTTTCCATGGATTTCAAGCCCGAAGTGACCCGGCGAGAACGAATGCGTCTCTTTGCCCGCGGCTGGCAGGCTATTCTGGTCATGATCCTGCTCATCACCATCCCCCTGGCGACGGTCACCGTGCGTCAGGTTCAGAGCCAAAGCGTCCGAAACGCCGTCGAGTCGGCGCTGGACGCAGAATTCGCGAACACGCCCGGTCTTTATCTACGCGACTGGCGCTACCAGCAGAAGGGCGGCGTTCTCGACCTGGAACTGGAAGTGGAATCCAACAAGAGCGTTTCTTTTGATCAATCGCTCCTTTTGCAGAAACGTCTGGCCCGACGCCTGGGGCGTTCGGTGGCCCTGACATTGAAGGTCATTCCCACCATCCGTCTGGAACCACAGCCGCCGCCGGATGAGCCCTACCTGACGCCATTACCGCAGGCGTCTCCCACCTCGCCATAAGCGCGGGGAGACGATCACGGCGGGGCGCAAAATGTGGGCATTTGCTCCCGCTTTGAAGCGTATTCGACAAGACTGTCATCTTTGCATATTTTTTCACCTTGCGCTATACTTTTCGATTGGGCGGATACCGCCCGTTTTTAACGTTTTCCCATCTTTACTCTATCCCGCACGTCTTGCATGATCTCGGAGCCTGTGCCCAAATGGGTGCTTCGCAGGAGCAAGGCGGAGGAAAAACAAAACAGGAGCATTTTCGTATGGCCATTGTTTCACTCAAGACCCTTTTAGAATCGGGCGTCCATTTTGGACATCGCACCAAACGATGGAATCCCAAGATGCGGCGGTATATCTTTACCGAGCGCAACGGGGTGCACATCATCGATCTTCAGCAGACGGTTTCACAACTGGAGAAGGCGTACAACTACATTCGCGATCTGGCCAAAGATGGCGGCGTTGTTCTGTTCGTGGGCACCAAGCGTCAGGCCGCCCCCATCATCGCCCAGGAATCCAGACGTTGTGACATGCCCTATGTGGACAAACGCTGGCTGGGCGGCACGCTGACCAATTTCAAAACCATCCGCTCCCGCGTCGATTATCTCATCGAACTGGAGCAGCGTCGCGATCGGGGCGAGTTCAATCGACTTCCCAAAAAAGAAGTCCTCAAGCTCAACGAGGAGATCGAGCGTCTGGAACGCCGCGTCGGCGGTCTGCGTTCTCTGACCCGTTTGCCCAACGCCCTTTTCATTGTGGATACGCGTCGTGAGGATCTGGCGGTCAAAGAGGCCAACAAGCTCAATATCCCCATCGTAGCGCTGGTGGACACCAATTGCGATCCCGATTATATCGATCTGGTCATCCCCTCCAACGACGACGCTATTCGGGCCATCAAACTGATGGTGGGCAAGATGGCGGACGCCGTCATCGAGGGCCGCCAATTGCGCGAAACCCTGGAGGCGGAAGAAGCCGAGGAGGCCGCCAAGCCGGGCGGAGCCGCTGCGCCTTCCTGGACGCCGCCCGAAGAGCGCCCGGAAGATGAGTTGCTCGGGCCTTCCACCCTGGCCAAACTGGAGGCAGGCATTGGCGCAGACGAAGAGGAAGTCGAAAACGCCAAGCCAGCCCAAGCTGCAGAAAAGACAGAAGAGGCCAAAGAGGCTGTCAGCGAAGCTGAGGAAGCTGCCGAGACAGAGAAAAAAGAGGACTGAGATAACTTCGGACCTCCGAGATCTTTCTGGAGCGCTTCCCTGGTGACAGGCGCGACTGGCTCGGGGGTCTTTTTACGCCTTATGGGACGTCATCGACGCCCACAATTTAACACAACGCTTATTGATTTTTCAGGAGAATAGAAATTATGGAAATTACAACGCAAATGGTCAAGGAGTTGCGCCAGGCGACCGGCGCCGGCATTCTTGATTGCCGCAATGCTTTGCAGGCTGCCAATGGCGATTTTGAACAGGCTGTCACCGCATTGCGGGAGAAGGGCCTGGCCGCCGCAGCCAAAAAAGCCAGCCGTGAGGCCAAAGAAGGTCTCGTCGGGCACTATGTGCATCCTGGCGCCAAGATGGCCGCCATCATCGAAGTCAACTGCGAGACGGACTTCGTGGCCCGCACGCCCGAGTTTCAGGCTTTGGTGAAGGATCTGGCCATGCAGGTTGTGGCCGCCCGTCCCCGCTGGCTCAGCCCCGAGGATGTTCCCGCCGAGGTGCTGGAGCAGGAAAAGGCCATCTACCGCAAGCAATTGGAAGAGGAAGGCAAACCCGCCCACATCATGGATCGCATCATCGAAGGCAAGATCAAGAAATTCTACGAAGAAACCTGCCTGCTGGAGCAGCCTTTCATCAAGGATGGCAGCGTCACCATCAAGGAGCTGGTGACCAATGCCGTCGCCCGGCTGGGTGAAAATATCAGGATTCGCCGCTTCGCACGTTTTGAAGTCGGCGTCGAGGACTAAGCAGCCAATCAAGGCCTGGAAATCTCGTTGATTTCCGGGTCTTTTTGTTAATCTCCTCTTGCACTCTCACGCTTATTGGAACAATGAACATGCCTGAGTTGAAATATCATCGCATATTGCTCAAACTGGGCGGCGAAGCCATGGCCGGACCCAATGGTTTCGGCATTGATCCCGCACAGGCGGAGGTGTTGGCGCGCAAGGTTAAAGAGGTCCATGATCTCGGCGTGCAGGTGGCGGTTGTGATTGGCGCCGGCAATTTGTGGCGCGGCGCGCAGGGGTTGGCGCTGGGCATGGAGCGCACGACCGCAGATCATATGGGGATGCTGGCCACGGTGATGAATGCGCTGGCTCTGCAGGACGCGCTGGAGCGGGCGGGCGTGGTCACCCGGGTGCAGACCGCCATCGAGATGAAAGCCATTGCCGAGCCCTATATCCGCGGCCGGGCCGTGCGGCATCTGGAAAAGGGACGGGTGGTCATCCTGGGAGCGGGGACAGGCAACCCCTATTTCACCACCGACACAGCCGGGGCGTTGCGGGCCATGGAGATAGACGCCGAGGTGCTGATCAAAGCCACCAAGGTGGACGGCGTTTATGATGGCGATCCCAAGCTGGATCCCACCGCCAGGCGCTATGATCATCTTTCTTACATCGATGCGGTCAACAAGCGGCTCAAGGTGATGGACAGCACCGCCATCACGCTGTGCATGGATAATGATCTGCCCATTATCGTTCTGAATTTATGGCAGGAGCATGCGCTGACGCGGACGGTTGCGGGCGAATCGGTAGGGACGCTGATTTACAAATAGAAGATGCTGACCTTGTGGCGGGCCGAGTGAACAGGATTCATTCGGCCTGTTTTTTATTTTTCCTCGACCTCTTGTAAAATGGATGACGCGGTGACTGTTGTCGTCATCTTCGATGAAATTATTTTCCCCTTGCGGCCACGCCAGGCCCGCAGCAAAACGCCTGTAATGACGTAAGATCTGTCTAAAAAAGGAGTTCCGCCATGATCAACGAAGTCAAAGAAGAAGCCAAAGAACGCATGGAGGGTGCGGTGAAGGTGCTGATTTATGATCTATCCGCCATTCGCACCGGACGGGCCTCACCGGCGCTGTTGGATCATGTGAAGGTGGATTATTACGGGACGCCTAC
>JALSPL010000428.1 GCA_026985975.1 Anaerolineae bacterium
TGGCGACTTCTTGAAATTCGCCTTCCATATCCATGCGCCCGTGTTCAGATAGACAGCGCCCGAGGGCAGGACTTTCTCGATTTCTTCATGAATGTGGCCGAAGGCCACCACGCGGGCGTTGCGCTCCGCAGCCACCCTGGCCGCGGCTTCTTCCAGCATACGCCAATACTGCTCGGCGATCTCCCGGGCCCGATCCTCGGGCGGCGTCGCTGCTCCGGCGCCGGTGGCCAGCCCCGCCGTCTGTACGGAAATCGGCGCCGCCCCCTTCTCGGCCAGCGCCGCCGCCACCTGCTCCGAGAACGCCGTTGCAAAAGCCTCGTCGCTGGTCAGACGCTGCGCCAGCGCCTGTTCATCGGCGGATTCCAGCTCGGCCAACAACGATTGACTTGCACTCTCTTCGGGCGCAGCGGCGACGACATCCACCAACAAATCGGGGGAGGCCCGCAAAAGGGCCGCGACGGCTTGCAAAGCAAAAACAGGATCAAATGCCAGGGCGTAGAAAATCAGCGAGCTCAGGGGATGCACCCCGTCGATCCAGGGACGTCGACGTTCGATGCGGTTGAAATAGTCGGTGACTACATACGAACCGGCCGGGCGCTCGATGAGCTCAGGCTGCGCCGGATCAAATGGATGGTTGGGATCGGTGAAACGATTGACGCGTTCGGTGTAAGCATTGCCATGTTCGACATAAACGCCGTCCTCGAAATAACGGCGTCCGCCAATTCGCACCAGATCGCGCTTGCGTCCGCGGGCCCCCAGCAGCGTCAACAACCGCTCCTGCACCTGAGGATAAGCCAGCTCCGGATCGTGATTGCCGAAAAGGATCACCAGAGAACGCCGCCGCGGGCCGGGCGAAATGAAATCAGCCAGCGCCTGAAACACCAGAGGGTGCCCCGCATGCACCACCTCCAACCGCCGCAGCGCCGCAGCCTCGGCGCGATCTGTATAGGATTCTTCGGGATAGATCATGGATGGATCGAAGGCCGCAACATCCGGAACCTGTAAAAATTCGAGCCAGTCGCCGTTGATGATAAACGTCATCTCAGCGCCTTTCCTTTCCGATTCAGCAATCAGACGATGCACCCACCTGAAAAACGCCTGATCCGATGTGAAATCCTCCAGCTTGTTGCCGTTTTGAACGCCGCCCGCGCCGATATGAGTGTCGCTGATAATGATGATGATTTTGGGGGACATAACAGCTTCCTTCTGCGAATGGGGGGAATGCGGCAAATGCAGCCGGCAGAGATGTCAGCGTGCGATCTCTCCCGGCGTTTGCTTTTGTTTCGGTGAATGCCCGATTGTGGCATAATAGCAGAAGATGATTATGTCTCCAAGTCTATCCAAGAGCGGTCGGCCCATCAGCATCTGTAATAGGACGAACGCCGCCGCAATCATCTTCCCCCACGCTCCCATGAGACATCTGCGACTGTTTTTCCTTTCGATCTTCCTGTTCGGTCTGCTGCCCGCGATGACAGCCTGCCAGCAAGCGCAGCCTGAGCAGGCGGACCCCATGGCAATTTACTATCCCGCATTCCACAAAGAGGCCCTGCCCGCAGATTTTGACTTCGAAAATACGCCTCGCTACAACCTCAAATTCAGAATCGATCCCGAGACCCGCATCATCGAAGGCGTGCAGCAAGTTCATTTTCGCAATCTCAGCGGCAAAATCATGCGGGACGTTTATGTTCGCCTGTATCCCAATTTGCCGCAACTGGGGGGACTGATGGAGGTGACTGCGGTGCGCACCCTGCCCGATAGATTTGCCGTGGGATTTGTCGAAGATGTGCAAAACACCGCCGTCCGCATCACCCTCATCAATGAACTCCAGTCCGGGCAGGAGCAGGATATCGAAATCGAATTTCAGGTGAGAGCGCCCGAAAAGAGCGGCTATGTCCTCTTTGGCAAGAGCGAGGGCATCCTCAGCCTGCCCTACGCCTATCCCATGCTGGCCCGCCAGACCGGCAAGGTCGACCATCCCTGGCGGCTG
>JALSPL010000429.1 GCA_026985975.1 Anaerolineae bacterium
TCAAATCCTCGATCAAATCAGTCATGCGGCGGGCACTGAATTCGGAGCGGGCGAAGGTCATGCCCGCCCGGGCCACCCGCCGCCGCAGCGCTTCATCCTGCAACAGCAGCCGCACGCGGGCGGTCATGGCGTCCAGATCATCGACGGGAATGACAAAGCCCGTCTCCCCGTCCCGGATCATATCCTCCGCCCCGGCGGTGTCGGTGCGCACCACCGGCGCGCCCATCTGCATGGCCTCGATGGCCACCAGGCCCAGCCCCTCGTTGGCTGAGGCGAATGCGAAAACATCCATGGCCGCAAACACCTCCGACATGGCCTCGATCCAGCCCAGAAAAACCAGACGCCCGTCCGCTTCCAGGGGTCGGGCCAGCTCGTGCAGCGCCGCCTCATGGCTGGCGGGCGCGCCCTGGGGCCGATGTCCGGCGATCAAAAAACGGGCGTTGGGAAACTCATCGGCCAGAGTCAGGGCCATGCGAATGAAGAGATCGTGGCGCTTGTTGGGGCTGATGGAACCCACTGCGCCAACGATCAACTCATCGGCGTCCCAGCCCAGGCGCGCTCGCAGCGTAGCGCCCGAGGCGTTGTAATCCAACCTGTCCTCGGGAATGCCATCGTGAATCACCACGGCCTTGGCGGGATCGCCCAGGGTGCGCTTGACGGCCCGGGCCACACAGATGACGCGGTCGGCGAAAGTGTAGGCCAGGCGCACCGAGCCCCGCATGGGGCGCTCCCGGCGCAGATGATACCACATGGGGACGCCCGCCACCCGCGCCGCGGGCCCGGCCAGCACCGCTGCCCGGGTGCTGTTGGCGTGAATGCCGATGGCCTCGCGCTCGCGGGCGAGACGCGCCAGCGCCCGCACATGCCCCGCCAGCGTGGGGGTGATGGCGGTCTTCTGCAACTTCCCCAGCATCCCCTTTTTTCCCTGCGCCCGCTGCCACGCCCCCGACGTCGGCAGCACGATGGTCTCGATGCCCGCTTCCCGCACCCGCCGCGTGAGCTCGCCATCGCCCGGTGTGACGAACAGGGGCCGGATGCGTTGCAGATGCTGCATGGTCCACAACAGCATCATCCCTGCGCCATAAAAGCGGAAATAGTTTGTCTCGTAAAAGATGACCGTGGGACGGGGCATAGGGGGGATTGGAGGATTGAGGAATCAGGATTAAGGATTGAGGAATCAGGATTAAGGATTGAGGAATGGCTCCCCTGAAAAAGGTCGGAATCAGCAACGGCAGTTGAGGAAACAGTGAAAATGATGGGGTTTTAGCCATAATTTTTTGGCGAAACCCTGGTATTTTTCTTTGCGCCTTTGTGGCTTTGCGTGAGACAAAGCTTTTTCAGGAGAACCAGGAATGGGGATTAGAGAAGCGCCTGGCTGAGACCGCCGTCGATTTGCAGGGCCACGCCGTTGAGATAGCTGGCCCGGCCCGAGGCCAGAAACGCCACCACGGCCGCGAATTCATCGGGGCGAGCCATGCGGCGGGCGGGGATGGCGGCGGTGATGCCCGCTTCCACCGCTTCGGGCGCGACCCCGCGAGTCCTCGCCAGATTCTCCAGCAGCTCGCTCACCCGGGCGGTGCGCGTCCAGCCGGGCAGCACCGCGTTGAAAGTGACGCCGGTGTGGCCCAGCTCATTGGCCAGGGATTTAATATAGCCGATGACCCCGGCGCGGGTGGCGTTGGAGAGAACCAGGTTGTTCAGGGGCTGTTTGGCCGAGATGGAAGTGATGGCGATAACCCGTCCCTGATCCGATTGCTTGAGATGGGGCAGGGCGGCGCTGATCATGCGCACCGTGGAGAGCAGGTTGAGCTGAATCGCGGCCTGCCAGGCGTCGTCATCGAAGCTCTCGATGGGGCCCGAGGGCGGGCCGCCGGCGTTGGTGACCAGAATATCCAGCCGACCGCCAAAGCGCTGCAGCGCAGACTGGATGAAGTGTTGGCAGCCAGTGAGCGTGCTCAGATCCGCCGCGATGGGGGCG
>JALSPL010000430.1 GCA_026985975.1 Anaerolineae bacterium
AAGGCTGCTGGAGCAAGCAGCGCGGGCCGGGATCATCAGACGCTATGGGGGCGACGCGGACGCCGCCATCCACCAAAGGCTGGAAAAAGAACTGGCGGCCATCGCCCGCCACGGTTACGCGCCCCTGTTTTTGGTGGTGGCCGACATCGTGCGTTACGCCCGCGCCCGGCGCATTCCCGTCAGCACCCGCGGCAGCGTGGCCAACTCGCTCACGGCCTACGCCATCGGCGTCACCACCGTGGATCCCATCCGCCACGATCTCCTGTTCGAGCGTTTTCTCAATCCCGCCCGCCGGGACCCGCCCGACATCGATCTGGATTTTGGCAGCCGCCGCCGGGATGAAATTTTGGCCTATGTGCGGCGGCGCTACGGCGAGGATCGGGTGGCCCTGGTCTGCACCATCAGCCTCATGCGTCCCCGCTCCGCAGTGCGAGAGACGGCCAAAGCTCTGGGACTGGATGAAGCGGCCATCGTCCAATTGAGCCGCCTGACGCCCCGCAGCCGTCATCCCGGCGATCGCAGCCGCCGCAAGAGCCTGGCGGAGATCGCCGAAGGACTGCCGCCGGAACAGCAACAAGCGCTGCATCTGGCCGCCGAGATCGTGGGGCAGCCGCATCATCTCAGCGTGCATCCCGGCGGCACGGTGATCACGCCCGGGCCTATGGCGGATTACGCGCCGGTGCAATGGTCGGTCAAGGGCCTGCTCATCCTGCAATATGATCATCGGGATGCAGAGCATCTGGGTCTGAGCAAGATCGATCTGCTGGGCGTGCGGGCGCTGTCGGTGCTGGATGCGGCGGCGCGGTTGGTGCGAGAGCATTATCAGCCCGATTTCAGGCTGGAGGACATCCCGACAGGGGATGCGCTGACGGGCGAGATGCTGAGCCGGGGTGAGACCGTGGGCGTGTTCCAATGCGAATCCAGCGGCGCCCAGCGTACATTGCGCAAGCTGCGGGCCCGCACCGTGGCCGATCTGGCCATCGCCAACGCCCTGTTCAAACCGGGCCCGGCCACCGGAGGCATGGCCGCCGCTTTCGTGCGTCGCTACCGGGGCGAAGAGCGGGTGCGCTATCTGCATCCGGCCCTGGAACCGATTTTGGGAAACACCCGCGGGGTGCTCATCTATCAAGAACAGATCTTGCGGGTGGCCACCGAGGTGGCGGGCCTGAGCTGGACCGACGCCAATCATTTGCGCCGGGGCATGAGCAAATTCAAACCGGCGGAGATGATGGCCTTGCAGCAAGCCTTCATCCGCGGCTGTATGCGCCCGCCTCCCGATGGCCCCGGCTTCGATCAAGGCCAGGCCGAGACGTTGTGGGAGCAGGTGCGGGCCTTTGCCGGTTATGGCTTCAACCAGGGGCACGCCACCGCCTACGCCGACGTCAGCTATCGTTCGGCCTACATCAAGGCGCACTGGCCCGCGGCCTACATGGCGGCGCGGCTGGGAGAGCGGGGCGGCTTTCATCATCCCGCCATCTACATGGCCGAGGCCCGGCGGCTGGGCATCGATGTGCGCCCGCCCCACATCAATCACAGCGGCCGCCGTTTTACCCTGGCCTTCGAGGCGGCGCAGCCGGTGCTGTGGATGGGCCTGGGTGCGGTGCGGGATCTGCGGGGATCCGCCATCGCCGCTATCGAGCGCGGCCGTCCGTTTGACTCCCTGGCCGATCTTCTGGCCCAAACGCAGCTTCAGCGCCGGGAACTGACGCATCTCATTCAGGCCGGGGCGCTGGATGGTCTGGGAGAGAGCCGGGCGGCGCTGCTGGCGCAGTTGCCGGGCGCAAAACGGGGAGCGCTGCAACTGGCCTTTGATTTCCTCACGCCCGACGTCGAGCCCGAAACCCTGGCGCAGCGGCTGGCCTGGGAGCGACGCGTGCTGGGCCTGCCCATGAGCGACCATCCCCTGAGCCTGGTGCGCGCCTCCCTGCCCGCCGACCTCGTCCCTCTGGCAAAAATCCGGGAACATCGCGGACGGCGG
>JALSPL010000431.1 GCA_026985975.1 Anaerolineae bacterium
TGGGCGAGATCCCGGGCGTCAATGAAATCATCGGCGTCATCATCGCCCTCATCGGCATTCTCATCGTCATTTTGTAGATAGCTTATGCTTCCCTCACAATTTCCCCGGCATCTCTGGCCCCTGAGCATCCATTTCAGTCGCCAGCGTCTTTTTCTGGGTGGGCGAGATGTAGCGGAGCTGGGCCGGGAGCTGAAAACGCCCCTCTACATCTACGACGCGGCCACCATCGACCACGCCATTGCCGCCTATCGGCGCGGCCTGCGGGCCTGGCCCGGGCGCGGCCTCATCACCTACGCATCCAAAGCCTGGCTCTCGCTGCCTCTGGCCCGATTTCTCGCCCGCCGCGGCCTGGGCCTGGATGTGGTCTCGCCAGCAGAGCTGGCCATCGGCCTGCGGGGCGGCTTCGACGCGGATTTGCTGCACGTGCATGGCAACAACAAAAGCTTCGCTTTGCTGCAGCAAGCCATCGACGCGGGCGTCGGCGCCATCGTGGTGGATAACCTGCACGAGCTGGGTCTACTGGAGAGGATGACCCCCGTGGCGCCGGTGACGCTGTGGCTGCGCGTCAACCCCGACCTGCTGGCCCCCACCCACGTCTATCGTCAGACCGGACATCATGGCTCCAAGTTTGGCATGCCCCGGGAAGAGGCGCTGCTCGCAGCGCGACGCATCGCCGCCAGCCCCCATCTGCGCCTGACGGGCCTGCATGTGCATATCGGTTCGCAGATTTTTGATCTGGCCCCCATTGCCGATTCGGTCGATCGGCTGATAGAACTGGCCGTGCGGATCGAGAAAGCAGGTTGGGGGAAAATCAAGGCGCTTTCCCCGGGCGGAGGTCTGGGCTTTCCCTACCATCCAGACGATCCGGCCATCCCGTTGCACAAGCTGACGACAGATCTCTGCGCCCACGCCGCAGACTCCTGGCGGCGTCAGCACGGCGGCCCTTACCCCACCCTGATCCTGGAGCCCGGCCGCAGCCTCATTGCCAGATCGGGCGTGGCGTTGTACACTGTGGGCGCTATTCGCCGCCTCAGCGATGGCGGCCGCATCATCGCCGTGGATGGCGGCATGAACGACAACATCCGTCCCGCCCTGTATGGCGCTCGCTACACCGCATCGCTGGCCCGCGCCCCTCTGGGCGACGCCGTCGGGCCCGCCCGCATCGTCGGGCCTTTATGCGAAAGCGGCGATTTTCTCATCGAAGTCGTCGATCTCCCCGACGTAAAGTCTGGCGATGTGCTGGCCATCCCCGTCTCGGGCGCTTACCAGCTCAGCATGGCCAACAACTACAACGGCATGCTGCGCCCGGCCGTTTTCCTGCACGACCACGGTCGACTCATCCCCATGCAGCGGCGTGAAACCATCGATGATCTCATGCGTCGTGACATTTTCGACGCCAACTGACCTTCATCACCATGACGAAACCAGTCAACTGCCGATACTACTACGCCGATTATCATCGCGGGCGGGAAACAGAAGAATGTCGACTGATCAAGCGCAATCCCGCCTCCCGCCCCTGGCATCGCAGCCTGTGCAACAAATGCCCCGTGCCCGATATTCTTCTCAACACCAATTGCCGGGAGATTGCACTGGAGGCGACCGTGGTGAAAAAATGGGGCGTGCTGGAACGGGTGGAGGTGTATGCGATTTGCGCCCGACACTTCATCGAGCTGGAAGATCCCAAGTTTTGTCCCCTGTGCGCCCAGGAAAATGACTGAGGTCAATCGCCCCAATCATCCTCCCAATCATCCTCCCAGTCGTCCCACTCGATATCGATGGCTTTTTGAGGCGAAGACGGGGCGGCGCCAGCGCCGCGGCGCTTGTCCAAAAGGGTGCGCATGGCAATGCGCATGGCTGCCAAAAACTCATTGAACGCGTTTTCGAGATGCTCCCAGAACTCATCGGGCATCCCGAAATGATAACGGGACAACGTTTTCTTGAATGCGCGCAATCCCAGCCGGAACCACTTTTCCCAGGAAAATTCATCTGCGTTTCTCGGTTCATCCTGCGATGCGTCGGACATCAGCTTATGACCTGTTGAGTGGCAAAATCAGGGGAAAAACCCACAATCTGTGGATAACTTTGCTCTCACCTGTGGATAACATGGCAGTTATGCACAGGTCGATGCTATATCTCGTGGGTGAAACAGGATTTCCCCCTAGATGTTGGTTGACCCATTTTCAGGTTTACGGGCGATGGCGATGACGCTGGTGCCCCAGGGCAAACGCCAGCGCTTGAGCATGGCCACCTCCACCTTGCCCACCCACTCCAGGATGCTGTTCAGCCAGCCCGGAGCAGGCTCCATCTCCACCTGATAAGCGTCATCATCGAAATGCGGGGAGGACATATCGGGCTCTTTGCCCAGCCAGCGCCGCAGCAAAATCATGCCCGCGCCCAGGGGAAAGACGATGAAATTGTTGTAGCCGCAGTAGGGGACGTCCCATCCCGCCGCCTCCAGCTTTTGCTTGAGCTCCGGGGCAGTATAACGGCGCTGGTGGAGATTGATGACATCGTTGTTGCTCCACAGCCACATGAACGCGGGCACGGTCACGATCATCGTTCCCCCAGGTTTGGCGACCCGGAAAGTCTCGTCGAAAACCGTCGTTTCGTCGGGGATATGCTCCACCGTGTCCAGCAGGGCTACGATGTCGAAGGATTCATCCTCAAAGGGCATCTCCGTGGCGTCGCCCTGGCGTACATCCCAGCCCCGCTCCTTGGCCACAGGAATGGGCTTGGGGTTGTACTCCAGCCCGACGATCTCGTCGCCGTACTGGGCCAGGTTGTGCATCATGTTGCCTGCGCCCGCGCCCACATCCAGCACGCGGCGGCCTTTCTTGCCAGGCCCGGCGTATTTATCCAGCAAGGCCAGGATGGCCCGCGTTCGCGAAGCGAACCACCAATGTTTATCTTCTTCGATTTGCACAAGCATGGGCGTGCTTTCGGTCATAGTTGTTTCAGCTCCTTCTCGGTGAATGTCATAACCCCAGAAGTTTCGATTATTCGACGTTTGCTGTCAAGTTTTGGAGAGAGGATGGCGGTCAGTCCGCCAGAGGCTTTTGCGGGCGCACGGTGATGCTGCGATGCTGCAAGACCCGCACCTGGCCCGGGCGCCCGCCCTTGATCTTGCGCAAATGCCGTTTGCGGGTGACGATGACCGGGGCCTTGGCGCTGTTTCGGGCCTGCGAATGCCACAACGCCCAGCCCGCGGCCTGCTCGATGGCGGCGTCAGAAATTTCCTGCGCCAGGCTGCGGATGATGACATGGGAGCCTGGAACGCCCTCGGCGTGCAGCCAGACGTCATCGGGTTGGGCCATCTTCCAGGTGACGCGCTCGTTTTGCACCGCGTTGCGCCCGATGATGACCTCGAAACCATCGGCTGTGGTCGCCCGCACCGGTTGGGAGCGAGGCGGGCGTGGCCGTTTTCCCTGCGGCTCCGCCACCAGGCCCGAGGCTAACAGCGCGGTCCGCAGCTCCTCGATCTGCGGCGTGTTATCGGCCAGTTTCACATCGCTTTCGAGCTGCGCCAGCCAGGCCAGGTCCCGATCCACCTCGGCCAGCAGCGCCGGGATCTTCTGCGCGGCCCGTTTCTTTTTGTGATAGCGGGAAAAATAAGCCTGCGCATTCTCGCTGGGGCTCAGGGTCGGGTCCAGGGAGATGTGCAGGATTTCCTCGCCGGTGTCTGCGGTTAATTCCCGGTCGCCCGGCTGAATCCGCCAGGCATAGGCCAGAATCCACTCGCCGAATGCGCGCAGCCGGGCCACATCCTCCTCGCCCGCGGCCTGCTCCCCCAGGCTGATGCGTCGCCCCAGCAGCTTTTTGCGAGCCCGGGCGATGAGCGTCAGCGTCTGTCGGCGACGGCCAGCATAGCTATCGCTCCCCACCGTGGCGTCGTAATAAGTGCGGGCAGCGGCGCTGATGCTGTCGAAATAGCGCAATCGTCCCAGATGCGTCAACTCGTAAGGAGCGAAGGCTGTGGGCGTCTCGTTCTCATCCAGAGCCACGGTGGGAGCCCAGCCGCCCTGCTGCGGCAGCGACCGGAACCAATGCAGCGCGTCCATCAGGCCCGCGGCGCTGAGATTGGGATGAGAGACGTCGGCCAGGGCGTCGCCCGTGGCCCGGAAAACGATCTCTCGCGCGGCCAGGGGACTGAGTCCGGCCAGCGTCGCCACCAGCGTCCGCCACAGCGGCTTGCCCGCGGGCGTCTGGTGCAGCAGCCGGGCCACATCCTCCCCGGCCATGAGATCGATGGGCGCCTTGTTGGTCTGGGGCGGGGGCGGTGCATAGGGGCGGCCGGGCCGCACGATGCGACGGGAGCGTTCATTGCGCTCGAAATGCCGCAACGAGCTCAGCACATCCCCGTGTTCGTCGTTCAACACCAGATTGCTCCACCTCCCCATGATCTCGGCCGCCAGCACATTCTCCCCCTGTTCTGGATGAAAAAAGGCCAGATAAAGCGTCCGCTCCCACCCCGGCAGCACGACCCGGCTCAGTCGCGCCCCGCGCAGGCGCTTGCGAGCCATCAGCAAAAAAGGCGTATCCGTCTCGACGCCGCGGCGGGCCTTGGCCGCCAGCAAATGCACTCGCGGGGCGCTGGCGTCGGCGCTGAGCAGCAGCCAATGCCGGGCGCCATCCCGAAAGATCTCCAGAGCCAGGCTATGGGCGTCGGGCTGCACCACGGCCTGCACCCGACCGCCGGTCAGCGTCTCGTCCAGCTCGCGGCGCATGGCCGCCAAAGTAATCGCATCCATGCGGGCATTGTAGCACAGAGGCGGCTACTTGCAAGGTCAGAGCAGGCTTGAACGACAGCGACTCCCTATGCTAAACTTTCATCATGTTAACCATCACCTGGGAACCCATGACTCTGCAACTGAAGACCATCTTTCGCATCGCCCACGGGGCCAGCGCCCAACGCCGCAATGTCATCGTGCGGGTGGAGGAAGGCCTTGGCGAAGCCGCGGGCGTGGCCTATCATGGCGAGACGCCCGAACGCATCATCGATTATCTGCAAACCGTGCAGATTGCAGGCGATCCCCTGCATCTGGTGGATTTGCTGGCGCAATTGCCGCAAACTGGCTCGCGCGCGGGCCGGGCGGCGGTGGATATGGCCCTGCACGACCTGTGGGGCAAGCGCCTGGGCCAACCTCTTTACCGGCTTCTGGGCCTGAATCCGGCGCAGGCGCCGCCCACATCCTTCACCATCGCTATGGATGACCCGCAGGCCATGGCCCGACGGGCCGCGGCGGCGGGCATGCCCATCATCAAGATCAAAGTGGGCGGCGAGAACGACGAGGCCATGGTGCGGGCCATTCGCGAAGCGACCGACGCCCGCTTGCAGGTGGACGCCAACGGCGGTTGGACGCGCGAACAGGCCGCGGCCATCATCCCCCGGCTGACCGAATATGACCTGCAGATGGTGGAACAACCCCTGCCGGCGGGCGATATCGAGGGATTGCGCTGGCTGCGGGCGCAAAATCTGGGCGCGCCCATCTTCGCTGACGAGGCCATCAAGACCCCGGCCGATATTCTGGCCCATGCCGGTGCGGTGGATGGCGTGGTCATCAAGCTGGCCAAGAGCGGCGGCATCCGCCCGGCCCTGACGATGATCGCACTGGCGCGAACGCTGGATATGCAGGTGATGATCGGCTGCATGGTGGAGACAGCGGTGGCCGTGACCGCAGCCGCCCATCTTGCGCCTCTGTGCGATTATGCAGACCTGGACGGGCCCATGCTCATCGCCAACGATCCCTTCAGCGGCCTGCGCTACGATGGCGCCCGGCTGCTCTTGCCCGACAGGCCGGGATTGGGAGTTGAACTGAACAACTGACAGCCACTCCCCAGTCAACGATAACCGCCAGCCTTGCGCTCAGCCCCGGGGGAGAGACTGTCAGTCTGAAAGATGGACGATAATCCGCGCTTTCCCGACGGCTGTGCTATACTGATGCAGTTGCTTTCGTCACCCTGATTCTTTTCTTACACTCCCTCCCCCTTTCATTTCATGTCACGAATTTATGTCGCCCTGGACCTGGAAACCACAGGGCTTGATGCCGAAAAAGATACGATTATCGAACTGGGTGCGGTGCGTTTTCGCGATGGCGAAATCCTGGAAAAATTCAGCCAGGTGGTGAATCCGGGCCGTCGCGTCTCTCCCGCCATCCAGCAATTGACCGGCATCAGCCAGGCCGAGGTGGACGCCGCGCCGCCTCTGGCCCAGGTTGCAGCCGCGTTCCGCCGCTTTGTGGGCGATGCGCCCGTGGTGGGGCACAACGTGGGCTTCGATATCGGCTTCATGCGCAGCCACGATCTCTACAACCTCAACCCGCTGCTGGACACCTTCGAGCTGGCGCTCATTGCGCTGCCGGGGCTGCCCAGCTACAAATTGGGGCGCATCGCCGAGCATCTGGGCGTGAGCCTGGAGAATGCGCACCGGGCCTATGATGACGCCGAAGCCACCATGCACATCTTCGAAGCCATGCGTCAGAAACTGCTGGCGGTTCCCTCCCGCACGCTGGAGCAGATCGTGCGCATGGGCCAGACGGTGGATTGGCCACTGGTCATGGTCTTCGAGGAAGCGCTGCAAGCCCAGGCCCGGCAGGGCTTCGGGCAGCGTCAGGTGCAGAAGACGGCGCTGGATCGCGGCCCGCTCTTCCAGCGGGAGCAGCCCCTGGAGCCGGTGGAGCATCCCGAGCCCCTGGATGTGGAAGCCCTGGCCGCGCTGCTGGAGCCGGACGGGCCCTTCGACGCCTATTTCGAGCGCTATGAATATCGTGAACCGCAGGTGGCCATGCTGCGGGCCGTGGCCGACGCCTTCAACAACAGCCGTCATCTCCTCATCGAGGCGGGCACCGGCACCGGCAAATCCATCGCCTATCTTATCCCCGCCCTGGCCTGGGCGGTGAACACAGGCCAGCGGGTGGTGGTTTCCAGCAACACCATCAATTTGCAGGATCAGCTCTATCACAAAGATCTGCCCGATTTACAGCACATCCTGCCCTTCGATTTCAAGGCGGCGGTGATGAAGGGCCGCAGCAACTATCTATGCCCGCGACGGCTGCAAAAGCTGATGGCGCGGGGGGATTTGACGCCGGTGGAGGTAAGCGTGCTGGCCCGCATCCTGCTGTGGCTGCCCGCCACCGAGACCGGCGACGTCAGCGAACTCACCCTGGTCAACGCCAAAGAGCGGGCGGTGTGGCAGCGAGTCTGCTCCGATCCGCACACCTGCTCCTCGGGCCTGTGCGGCATGGAATCGCCCCAACCCTGCTATTTCTACAAGGCTCGCAACAAGGCCGAGGCCGCGCATCTCATCATCGCCAACCACGCCCTGCTGCTGGCCGACATCGCCACCGAGGGCGGGGTGCTGCCCGATTACGCCCATCTCATCGTGGATGAGGCGCATCATCTGGAAAGCGCAGCCACCAACGCCCTCACCGCCCAGCTTGATCACGAGCGCTTCACCTCCCAGTTGCGGGAGCTGGCTCCCATGGGCGGGGCGCAGCAGGCCGTGGGGCTGCTTTCCGATGTGCAAACCGCCATCCGCAACGCCGGCGTCCCCCGCGAAAAGCTGGACAAGATCAGCGATTACGCCCGCAAGCTCATCGCAAGCATTCCGCAGTTGGATATGCAGATGGCCGACTATATCGACGCGCTGGATCGTTTTCTGATGCAGCATTTCGGGCGTCAGTATGATAACAGCACCTACGATCTGCGGCTGCGCATCACCAAAAGCGTGCGGGTGCAGCCAGCCTGGGTGGATGTAGAAATCCTGTGGGATAATCTCGGGTTCGCCCTGGCCGCATTCAACAGCGATCTCAATCATCTCATCAACGTGCTCAAAGACCTGAGCAACTACAACATCCCCAACCGCGAGGAGCTGGAGGCGCAATTGGGCGGCGTGCTGGAGTCGATGCAGGAGGCGCTGGCCATCGGGCAGGAGCTCACGCTGGAGCCGAATGAAAATGCGATTTACTGGATGCGCCGCTCGAAGTTCAATGGCAGCATCACCCTGAACCGGGCGCCGCTGCACGTGGGCGGCATTATCGAAGAAAACATCTTCCGGGCCAAAGACACCGTCATCCTCACCTCGGCCACCCTGCGCACCGCCAACAGCTTCGATTACATCCGCAACCGCCTCAACGCCATCGATGCAGAGGAGTTGGCGCTGGAAAGCCCCTTCGATTACAAGAAAAACGCACTGGTCTATCTGCCCACCGACATGCCCGAGCCCAACAAGCCCGATTATCAGGCGAGGGTGGAAGAGGCCATCCTCAATCTGGCGCTGGCCACCCAGGGGCGGTTGATGACGCTGTTCACCTCCTACGCCCAGCTTCTGAAGACGGCCGACGCCATCCGCCCCCTGCTGGAGGAGGCGGGCTTCACGCTGTTCGTGCAGGGGCGCGGCGGCTCCCGCCAACAGATTCTCGCCGCCTTCCGCCAGACGGACAAGGGGGTGATTTTGGGCACCCGCAGTTTTTGGGAAGGCGTGGATGTGCAGGGCGAAGCCCTGAGCGCGCTGATCATCACCAAACTGCCCTTTGGCGTGCCCAACGATCC
>JALSPL010000432.1 GCA_026985975.1 Anaerolineae bacterium
GGCCCGCTGCGGATCGCCCGCGGTGCGGGTGAGCATGTGGCCCAGAATGAGCTGGGCGTAGGTGATATAATTTTTCGGCATTTGCGAAGCCTGGCCGAAGAGATTGACGGCCAGCGTCACATCCACACCCATTTCTTCCACCGGGAGGATAGGCAGGTTGTTGGAGAATCCGCCATCTACGTAGTACCGGCCATCCCGCTGCACCGGAATAACGACTGGCGGCACGCTGGCGCTGATGCGCACAGCCCGGGCCACGCTGCCCTCGCGAAAGACGCGCGGCTCCCCCGTCAGCACGTCTGTGCCCACACAGATGAAAGGCAACTTCAGCTCATCGAAAGTGGCATGGTTCAACCATTGATTTAACAGCCATTCCAGTTTACGGAAGGAAACGAAACCATAGCGGCTGAGCCAGGGACGGGCCAGATGCAGCCAGTTGACGCGATAGGCCACCTGGGTGATCTCCCGCACGCTTTTGCCCGCGGCCACGGCTGCGCCGATGAGCGCGCCCACGCTGGCGCCGCCCACCGCGTCCACCCGCACGCCCGCTTCCTCCAGCACTTGCAGCGCGCCGATATGCGCCAGCCCAAAGGCGGCGCCGCCGCTAAGCACCAGGCCCAGGCGTTTTTTTTGATGGCGTGACTGTACTGACATGGTGTTACTCGATCCGCACTTGGCCATTGGGGCCATCGAGGAGAATTCGTAGCCGATTGAGCACGTCTCGGCCCAGGATGACCTCGGAGCCAAGATCATCGCCGACGACATAGATGCCGGGAAAAACTTGTTCTCCAATCTGAATATCCACCAAATAAAGCAACACTCGCCGATATTCACCCCACTGACTGCGCATTCGAGATGCAAAAGCAGGTCTCGCCCCGATGCGGCGTAACATTTTTATCGGGGCAATGGTGGCGTCTGCGCCCGTGTCGATGAATGCGGTGGTCTCAAGCTGATGCGTGCGGGTGATGGTCGTCAGCGTGATGTCCATGACGGGCGCTGACGGTTCGTAGTCGGCATTATATGCGAATTCAATTATTCCGCTATTTTCGTCCCCCCGACCAGTGAATTTCCCGTGGCGGGGGCGAGTCCACCGAGGCGATGAGCACTGGCAGGTCTCCGAATGCCTTCTGCACCCGACGCATCAATCCGTCGAGCTCTTCGCTATGGCCGATGACCTCTCCCTGATGGATGGCGACGAATTGATGAGGGAATTGCTTTCGTAATTCGGGTAAGCGATTCCAAAAGACATCGGTCTCCTGTCGCAGTGACTCGGCCTCCATGTCTGCCAGATAGGCCGCGACTGCATTTTCCAGCATCTCGTCGGGAGATCGCCGGGTTTTGTCTGCCCACAGCATAAGGCTTTTGGTGAGTCGCTGCTCTTTGAGTGTGATTTCCATAGTTCTTTGGGATGCCGCAGAAAAGGGATTGTGTGGAAATTATAGCGTAAATCAAGCGTTTTCGCTATGTGAGTTTTCCCAATCCCAGCTCGGCCAGGCGTTCCGCCCGCGCCACGCCCGTGGCCCGATCCCACTGCCGGGCTTCGTAGTAGCGGGCGATCATGCCAGCCAGGTCGGGCGCGTAGCCGGCGGTGGGGCCTTCTGCATACGCGCGCAGCACGCGCGCGGGCAGCGCATCATGCGCGGGCGTGGCGCCCAGGCGGGCGTTGAGCAGTCGCTTGAGCTCGAAGATGCGGGTCGCAGTCGTGCGCATGTCGTCGATCGACCATTGCCAGCCCGTCACCGACTCGATGAGGGCCAGCAGATCGGAAATGACCACATCTTCGAAATGACAGAGGATGAGGCTGTTGGTCAGGGCCCGAAAATCCATGATGCGGGCCACCATGGCCATCTTCTCGGGCGATTCGTCCTGCGGGTCGCCGTAGGTGATTTCGAATTCGGGGATTTCGTTGCCCATCTCCCAATGATAGACGTCGCCCGCCATGTGATCGGCGCCCCGGGGCGAGATCGCGTAGACCAC
>JALSPL010000433.1 GCA_026985975.1 Anaerolineae bacterium
AATGAAAACCAGGATGCCGCCGGCCTCATCGAGAATCTGAAAGAGGTGTGGGGCGAGTCGGACAAGCGGGGCGTCACCATTCTGCTGGCCATCTTCCTGTGGTTCGTGGGCTGGAATGCCATGGAAGCCTTTTTCACCGTCTATGCCCGGAACGTGCTGGGCGTCGATCCCGGCACGGCCACGCAGATGCTGACCGCGTTCGCGGCCATGCTCATCCTCTTCGCCATCCCCAGCGGCTACATCGCCACCTGGTTCGGGCGCAAACGCACCATCCTGGTGGGGTTAGCGGGCATGCTGGCGGGCCTGGCCGTGGGCTTCTTCATTCGCGACGTCAAAATGATGCTGATATTGCTGGCGGTGATGGGGGCCTTCTGGGCGCTGGTCAATATCAACTCCCTGCCCATCGTCTATGATGTGGGCGGCGAAGAGCGCATCGGCGCTTACACGGGCCTGTACTACTTCGCCTCCTCCCTGGCCGCCATCTCCGGCCCCATCCTGGCCGGAGTTATGATCGATTTCACCAATCATGCTATGATCTGGCTGTTCAGCGCCTTCTTTATGCTGCTGGCGCTCAT
Organism: Anaerolineae bacterium; assembly: GCA_026985975.1. Classification (GTDB taxonomy): domain Bacteria; phylum Chloroflexota; class Anaerolineae; order J102; family J102; genus M2005. The sequence goes on from JALSPL010000433.1 coordinate 576, forward strand.
CGTCATGTCGAAATTGCAAAACAAAAGTCAACCCTCTCCCCCAAACGCTCCCCAATTGCAGGATAGTTATGAATAAACAGAAAATCACCACCGCCCTCTGGGGGCTGCTCATCCTCATCCTCGGCGTCGGCGCCCTGGCCTACAACTTCGGCGTTCTGGACGATTACAAAATCATCACCGCCTACATCGTCGCCGCATTGCTGGCCGTCATGGGCGTGGCCTTCCTCCTGGCCATCGTCTTTCGGCGCGAGAACTGGTTCTACGTCATTCCCGGCTTCAGCCTGCTCTCCCTGGGCGGCATGACCTATCTCACCACCCTCGAAAACGTCAAGCCGGAATGGTTGGGCGCGCTGTTCTTGGGCGGCATCGCCCTGGGATTCCTGGTCATCTTCCTGCGCAACCGCCAGGAGCGATGGTGGGCTCTGCTGCAGGCCGAAACCATCATCATCATCGCTCTGATTGGCCTGGGGCTGGGCATCCCCGAGAGCGCCACCAAACTGGTGGGCGCCATTCTGTTTGGTGGCTTCGCCGCCAGCTTCTTCTTCGTGTGGCTGTTCAGCGGCCACCGCGGGCGCTTTCTGTGGGCGCTGATCCTGGCGGGCGTGCTGGCCATTTTCGCAGTCGCCATCTTCACCTCGGGACAAAGCCAATTCGCGCTGCTGCTCTGGCCCGTCCTGCTTCTGCTCCTCGGCCTCTTCCTCATCTCCCGCGTTTTTGTTTCAGGAGGAAAGAAGCAGCCTCCTGCCGTCCCCCTGGAATCGCTCACCCCATCCCCTGATTCTGAGCCCGCCCAAGAGGACGCCCCGGCCAAAATCCAGCTCCCCGACGCCATCCAGCCCCGCCCGGCCCCTGAACCCGAGCCCGCAGCGGACGAACCGCTGGATATCGAGATCATCGAACCGGAAGGGGAGGATGAAGCCGGATAAGCTGACCCTGGCCCTGGCCCAGATGGACATCATCCTGGGCGATAGACAGGCGAATCTCGCCCGCGGGCGCGAGCTGGCGCAAGAGGCCGCGGCCCGCGGCGCCAACCTGCTCATCCTGCCCGAGCTGTGGACCACGGGCTATGATCTGGCCCGAGCTGCGGAACTGGCCGAGCCCATTCCCGATGGCCCCAGCGCCCGCGTCCTCGCGGACTGGGCGCAGGAACTCGATCTCTGGATCACCGGCTCCATGCTGGAGCGAACGCCCGCAGGTCTGTTCAACGCCGCCCCCCTGTTCGGGCCCCGCGGCCAGATTCTCGGCCCTTACCGCAAAATCCATCGTTTCGGGCCCATGACCGAAGACCGCTGGCTGGAGGCGGGATGTGAGCCGGGCCTGTTCGACCCGCCCTGGGGCAAAACGGGCGTGGCCATCTGCTACGACCTGCGCTTCCCCGAACTGTTCCGACGCTAC
>JALSPL010000434.1 GCA_026985975.1 Anaerolineae bacterium
ATACAGCCCCATCACCGGCGAGATGGCGCTGCGGCAGAAGGTGGCGGACCTCTACAACCAGCTTTTCCGGCAGGACAAGGCCAGCCAATACACCTGGGAGAATGTCAGCATCGCCGGGGGCGGGCGGGCGGCGCTGACCCGCATCGCCGCTGCCCTGGGCAACATCAACATGGGACATTTTCTGCCCGATTACACCGCCTACGAAGAGCTGCTCTCCGTCTTCAAGGCCTTCATTCCCATCCCCATCCTGCTGGACCCGGACGAAGGCTATCAGGCGCCGCTGGCCATGCTCAAACGGGAGATTCTGGGGCGGGGGCTCAAAGCGCTGCTGGTCAGCAATCCCTGCAATCCCACCGGGCAACTGGTGGAGGGCGAGCGGCTGCGGCGCTGGGTGCAGATGTCTCGCGACCTGCGCTGCTCGCTGATCATTGATGAATTCTATTCCCACTACGTCTACACTGGCCTGCCCAACGGTCATCCCCCCAAGATCGTCTCCGCCGCCCGCTATGTCGAGGATGTGAACGAAGATCCGGTCATCATCGTGGATGGGCTCACCAAGAACTGGCGCTATCCCGGCTGGCGCCTGAGCTGGACTCTGGCGCCCAAAGAGGTGATCAACGCCATCGCCAGCGCCGGCTCCTTCCTGGATGGCGGCCCCAATCATCCCTTCCAGGCTCCGGCCCTGAACTTGCTGGAGCCCGAGTTCGTCTATCAGGAGACCGAGGCCATTCAGCAGCACTTCTTCCGCAAACGAGCTTACACCATGGAGCGGCTGCGGGCCCTGGGCATCGAGATCGAGGCGGAGCCTGCGGGCGCGTTTTATGTGTGGGCCAATCTCTCGCGGCTGCCCGAGCCCCTCGATGACGGCCTCAGTTTCTTCAAGGAGGGGCTGGCCGAGAAGGTGATCACGGTGCCGGGTCGCTTTTTCGATGTGAATCCCGACCGCCGTCGGGCCATCGCCCGCTATCGCCATTACGCCCGCATCAGCTTCGGGCCCGACATGCCCACGCTGGAGCGAGGCTTCGACGCGCTGGCGCGCTTGATCGGGCGTTTTTCCTGACGCCGGGCCTGCCGCTGCATCACGTGGTGGATAACCGACCGGGGTATTGAGCGCAGGGGACTCTGGCTCGCCCGCGGGCGCATCATGCGGGCGGCGCATCTGGGAATGACGCAAGGCGATTGATAGCGTCGTGCGGGGTGGGACAGGCGGCCGGGAAATACTTTGGGACTGGGATCTGGGCCTTTTCGGGGATGACCCGTCCCCGGGCGCGTGCTATCCTTTCGTGAGAGGTGTTTGCCTGGCAATCCTGCATGAAGATTATTCTTTGTTTTCTTATTTGATATTTGTTTATTTTGAATATCTGTGAATTCTATTTAGACTATTGATTTCTCTCGGGAAATAACTTAAACTTATTTCGTATCGTAAATGTTTCCGATTTCTGTTTTTCATAGGAGTGACCGATGTCAGAAAAAACGATCCCCAAAACCATGGGCCAGCAATTTGGACGTCGTTCCTGGGCCGAGCCCTGGAAAATCAAAATGGTGGAGCCCATCCGCCAGATTCCCGCCCAGGCCCGGGCCGCGGCCATGGTCGAGGCCAGCTACAACACCTTCCTCCTCCGCTCCGAGGACGTCTACATCGATCTGCTCACAGACAGCGGCACCAGCGCCATGAGTGACCGGCAGTGGGCGGGGCTGATGTTGGGCGATGAAGCCTACGCCGGCAGCCGCAATTTCTACCACATGGTGGAGGCTATCCAGACCTATTACGGCTACAAGCACGTGGTGCCCACCCACCAGGGCCGCGGGGCCGAGCATCTCATCAGCCAGGCGTTGATCAAGCCGGGCGATTTCATCCCCGGCAACATGTATTTCACCACCACGCGCTTGCATCAAGAGCTGGCTGGCGGGACTTTCGTGGATGTGATCATCGACGAGGCGCATGATCCCACCAGCCTGCATCCCTTC
>JALSPL010000435.1 GCA_026985975.1 Anaerolineae bacterium
GGCCATCTCGCCCGCGAGTTCCGGGCGCTGGGCGCGTTGACGCTCACGGCCCTGGCCATCCATTACGGGCGGCTGGACCCCTGGTTTCTCCTCATCGGCGTGATGCCCTATTTCCAACTGTTCACCATCAGTTGGCTGGGGCGGAAGGGCAAGCCGTTACATCGTTCCCCGCAGCGGTTGCAGCATTTTCTGAACGGACTTTATCTGATGGCTGTCAGCGTCGCCTTATGGCCGATTGTCTCCGGCAGCTTCGCTGTATTGCCGGGGTTGCTTTTCGGATTGCCCTATTTTCTGGTCGCCCTGCGCGATTGGTTTATCCTCACCGGACTGCTGGATCCCGAGCAAAGTCACTATCGGCAGCTTGGGGCTGCGGTGAATCGGGCGTTGACCGGCTGGCTGGCGTTGAGCATCCGCCTGCTGGCAACCATGGCTGCGGCCGCCATTGCCGCCGACGTGGTCTTTCATTTCGATGATTACGCGGCGGGATTCTCCAGCCCGCTGGGCCCGGGCGCGGTGGCGTTGATGTTGCTGGCAGCGCTGCCCTTTCTCCTGTTAGGCGTTCGCGCCCGACTCTTCGCCCTCCTGGCTTTCGTCGCGCTCTCCATCCTCCTGCTGGTCATGGGCTGGAGTCAGATCATCTTCATCGCTTTGCTTCTGCTGGGATTGACCATCATCCTCGGGCAGGGCAAAATAGCCGTCGAGCCCGAAGATTCCGCTCCGCCCCCCAATGAACGCTAGCTCGACCGAAAAAGCTTTGTCTCACGCAAAGCCGCCAGGACGCCAAGAAAAATGTCAAGGTTTCGCCAAGAAAAACGGCTGAAACCCCGCTCTTCTTGCTATTTCCTCGACTGCCATTACTGAATTGTCCATTTTTCAGGACTTGACACTTGACACTGTAAACTGGTTACTGGTTACTGCTTACTGCTTACTGAAACCCGCCCCCATGTCTCCCACCATCTCTGTTCTCATCCCCGCCTACAACGAAGCCGATAACATCGCCGAACTGGTCGAACGCACGGCTCGCGCTTTCGACGAGCTGGCTGTTGCCGGCGAGCTGATCTTTGTGGACGATGGCAGCGTCGACGGCACGGGCGACATCGTGCAAGCGCTGCAAGCTGATTATCCCTGGCTGCGGCTCATCCGCCACCGCCGCAACCGCGGTCTGACCACAGCTCTGCAAAACGGCTTTCACGCCGCCCGCGGCGAGTTCATCCTCTTCCTGCCCGCCGATCTGGAATCTCATCCCGATGAGGACATTCCCAAGCTCTACAACAAGTTGCAGGAGGGGTATGATGTGGTCTCGGGCTGGCGGCAGGGGCGGGCCGATGGCAAAGAGGCGGCCTCGGCCATCTACAACGCGGTCAGCAGCCGTCTCTTCGATGTGCATGTGCACGACGCCAACTGGATCAAGGGTTTTCGGCGGGCGGTCATCGCATCATTGCCGCCGCTGCGCTCCGATTGGCATCGTTTTTTGCTGCACATCGCCGCGGATCAGGGTTGGCGGGTGGGTGAAGTTCCCACCAACTGGCATCCGCGCAAGGCCGGGCGCAGCCACTATGGATTCATGCGCATTCCCGTGTCCTTGCTGGATGTGCTGGTGATCCGTTTTCTGCTCACCTTCAGCCAGAAACCGATGCGCTTTTTTGGGGGCGTCGGTCTGGCTGCATTTCTCGTGTCGGGCGGCGTCTTTTTGTGGCTGGTCTATCTGTGGTTCGCCACGCAAACGCAGAAGCGCCCCATCTTCTGGCTGGCGCTGGGCCTGGCGCTGGCCGGGTTGCTCTTCTTTTTGGTGGGATTTCTGGCCGAGCTCATCGTGGCCCAGGGCGATCGTCTGACCGAGCTTGAGCGTCGATTGGATGCGATGAAGGCTGAAAAAGCAGAGGACGGCGGGCCCGAATGAAGATCGGCGTGCTGACCCATAATTATCCCCGTTTCACCGGAGATTTTTCGGGCGTTTTCGTGCAG
>JALSPL010000436.1 GCA_026985975.1 Anaerolineae bacterium
GGGAGGATGACTAATGATTAAGGATTAATGATTAAAGAGAGGAAAGCGCCTTTCAAACTTGGATCGACTGAAAAAAGCTTGATCTCACGCAAAGCTGCCAAGGCGCAAAGGAAAATATCATGGTTTCGCCAAGGCAAAGTGGCTGAAACCACACCATTTTCGCTGTCTTCTCTATCGTCGCTGCTGATTGCGACCTTTTTTCAGGGGAGCCAAACTTTAATCATCAATCATTGATCTTTAATCTTTTGCTTCCCTTTCGGGCGGCGGCTCCGGAGGGATTTTGGGCGGGGGTTGGGCGTCCGGCTTGCACCATCCCGGACTCGCTGGGGCCTTGCTGGCCCGCCTACTCGTCTCCATCATGGCCTTTGAGACAGATATTTGGCTGGATGATTTGCAAGTTTATCATTTTTTCTCAGCAGTTGTCAAAACCCACTGACTTTCAATGCCAAATCTTTCGGGATGTCAACGTTCAATCAGGGGCAGCCAGAGTCGTTGCGGCGTTGCTGTTGGCGCTGGCATGGTCGGGGTGACAGTGGGGCTTGGCGTGAGCGTGGGGCCCGGGGTAAAAGTTGGCGTTCGAGTCGCTGCTGGCGTGATCTGGCGGTATCGCACCAGTAAAACAGGCCGTTGATCCACTGCGCCGTCTCTACTGACGAAGCTGTAGGAAACATTGCCGTTGACAGTTGTCGCGCCCACGATCAGCCCTTTGTTGTTATTTGGATTTTCATACCAATCCCGAACCAGATCGGTGAGATTCCAGGATACAGGCCCGCTGGCGGGCAGGCGCCGGGAATCAATACGCTGAGAATTTCTGTCTGCGTCACCATGAGCGCCCGGTCGTTGCCACGCCACGCCCGTCGCCGCCTGATTGTACGTTGCTTGCGACTCGCTCCACGCCCGTCGCAATGCGTAAACATCTGCCGTCAGGCTGTTAGCATTGGTCCGGCTATTGACCCACAACTGGAGCTTCGCCTCATCCAACTGGATGTTGGCTGGCAACGATGACAGGTCGAACAAAAGAAGCGATTGCTCAACGTCATCATTGCGCACCCGCAGAACGCCGCCGCCGTAAGTCGTATCCGGATTCCACTCGCTGATGTACGTATCGGCGCGGACGGGGGCCTTCACCAATACCTGTCCCACAGGCGTGGGGGTGGGCGGAGAAGTTGGCGTGGCCGTGGGAGTGGGCGTGGCCGTGGGGCCGGGCGTGTTGGTGGGAATGGGCGTGCCCGGCGGCGGCGTGGGCGTTGGCGTCGCCTGCTGAAGCCATCGCTGCTGGGCAGGATTGACGCAATCATTGGAATTGGGTCGGGCCAATGGGTTGATAGAGGGCCAACTCATCCCGCCGAAAAAGGAGGGCTTGCCTCCGAGATAATAACTATTGGGGATGTTGTGATCCGAAATGCCCGGGTCCCATTGCACGGCCTCCTCCTGATAATTGCCATGAATAAGGGTATCCTGCACGCCTGCATCCACCTGAATGATATTGGGATTCCAACTCAACACATTCCCCACGATATTCTGCGTATGCGAGTTATTCTTGATCTGAATGCCTTCCGCCTGCACACAATTTCGCAGGAACGTATTTCCTGGCCCGGACATCCCCCATGCGTCTGAATCATTCACCTCCTGCATGATATTGCCTTCGAAGAGATTATAGGAGGCGTAATGCCCGTGAACCGAAATATCGGTGAGATAGTTATTCTTATCGGTGGAATAATTATAGCCAAAGACATTACCGCTGGCCCCCACCTGCACCACGATGGAATGACGGAAGTTTCGAAAAATGTTGTTTTCGACCAGGCAACTGGTGCTGTGTTTTTCCAGATTCACGCCATAGCCCTGACCGCCGCCGCCATAGCCCCATGCGTCATGAAAATAGCTGTCGCGAATCTCGCAGTGATAAGTGTTGATGCCCAAAACATGACTCTCCAGCACGTACTCGCTCTCGACATTTTTGACCCAGACATCCGCGGCGTTGTAGAGCAGGATCATTTGCCCCGAGCCTTTATCCAGGCGCTTGAGATGAAGATTTTCCACGCCCGAGCGCTCCACCATGCCCACCCGGCGGATGCGGGGATTGCGTCGGGCCTCGTAAGTGTAATGCAGCGGCTGCTCGATGGTGAGCTGATTCCCGCTCACAGCAGTAATTCTGACCATCTCGCCCACTGCGTCCTGGGCCCACGAGGCCCCATCGATGGTCGCGTCGTTGGTCTCCAAAATTTCTGCATAGTTTCCCGCAGAGAAGGAAGAGGCGTCGGTCACTGTTAGCGTTGTAGAATTATGCGTGTATCCGCCGGTGACATTGACGAAATCGCCATAATCCCAGGCCAATATCTTGATCCCGGCCACGGCTTCGGAGTAAGCGCCGAGATTGAACTGGAGGAAGGTCGCCTTCGGACCGTCGCCGCGCAGCGCCACATTGGAAGGCAGATAAAGCGCGCCGTCGCTGCTGGTGCGGGTCTTGATGTCATAAACCCCCGCCGGCAGATAGACCGCGCCGCCGCCTGCGTCCCGGGCCGCAAAAATCGCGTCCTGAATAGCCTGGCGATCATCCCCGCCATCGTTGGGGCGAGCGCCATAATCCTGCACATTGGCGACCACGGAGTAGTACGGGATATTCATCCCGGGAGACCAGCTTATTCTGCGATCCCAGGGGATGATTCGATTGGGGGCATCGGGCCCGGCAGCGGGCTGAGAATAGCCGATCAGCGTAGCTGACGATAGAAGCGAAACGCTGAGAATGACGACGAGCGAGAGAAGAAATAATAGCTTTTTATAGGATTGCATCGAACACCTCAATGGCGAGTATGGAAGGCGCGGGCATACAGGGGCTTTTTCATGTTTAACGTTTGCGAGAGGCAAAAGGATATGGCGTATCAAAAATTTTTGCAACATTGACGCAAAACCCTCCAACGCCATCCTTTCACCAAAGATTGCCATTACGTGGTAAAATAGCTATGATGCCCGTGAGAAAACGCATCATCTCTCCCCCGATCACATTATGCCCGACCCAACGCCCGCCTCCACGCCGGAATACGAGCTCTTAGTTCAAGAGTTGGCGAGATTTCATATCTTCAAAGAAGTTCCAACCGAGGAGCTTCAGCTTCTGGACGCCAGACAATTGAAGCCCATTCGCCGGGGGGTGACTTTGTTCAGACAGGGCGACATTATCTCTCGTATTTTTCTTGTGCAGGAAGGGGAGATTGAATTGGTGCGAACCGGCGAGCGGGGAGGAGAACTGCGTCGAATCGTACGGCCCGGGCAGGTGTTAGGGAGACTGGAGCTGGACGCCGCCGAGGGGCAATTGGGCGCAGCCAGAACCCTGAGTCTGGTCAAACTCATCGCTGTGGATATCACTTCTCTGGTGCGCCTGCGTGCGCGATTCCCCGCCCTGCAAAGCTATTTCGATCGCAGTGACGTCATCGGGCATCTGCGGGGCAACCCCTATTTCGCGCCCCTCAATGACGTCGAAATCAAGTGGGTTAGCGACATCGTCGAAGTGGATCGCGCCGACCCCAAAGTCACGCTTTATCGGATGGGCGAAAAAGCGCGAGATGTGCTCATCATCCGACAGGGACGCGTGCGGCTTTTGACCCAAAACAAACAGCGCTGGGTAAGCGCCGGGTCAGTCATTGGATATCGGGCGATCCTCCGAAAAACGGTGCAGGCGCACTCGGCCATCGTCGAAAACAAAACCGCATTCTTCAGGCTGCCAAAAGATGATTTCCTGGCCGTCATCAGCAGACATCCCCGCCACGACTGGTCCACGCCCCCCATCTCTGTTGAAACAATTCTGCGCCGGGCGCCCATCTTCAAAAATTTCACGGATGAGGATATAGGGTTATTGGCGGGTTTTGTGATGCAGGTGCATTATCACACCCCTCACCAGACCATCGTTCAGGCCGGAAAGCATGATTACTATTATCACATCCTGGCCCGCGGCGCGGCTCTACAACAAACCATCGATGAAAATGATCAGGTCATCGCCTCGGCGACCATCGGCAGAGGCGCCAGTTTTGGCGCTGGCTCTCTGCTCTTTGGCGATCCCGCCGATGAAACGGTGGAGACCATCGAGCCGACCGACTGGGTGCGCATTCATCGTCAGGATTTCCAACTCTTCCTGGAAGAAAACCCCGAAAGCAAACAGCGGCTCTTTTTGCCCGAAGACCTCAGGCAACGCCTGGAGAAACGCATTTATCTGGGAAGCTGGCAACGCGAGGATGAAGAAATACTGTCTATCCGTCGCCGTCACTGGATCGTCTTGATCAAACGATGGGCCAAGGTCTTCTTGCTGCTATCGATTCAATTCATCATTGCCGGCGTCATCAGACTTGCGACAGGCAATTGGCATGTGTGGCAAAATATCGTCATTGCGGCCCTCTACGCCCTGCCGCTGGGCGGTTGGATTCTGCTGGATTATCTAAACGATTATCACATCGTGACCACGCGTCGCATCGTGCATCAGGAAAAAATCATTTTCATCAAAGAACGCCGCACCTCAGCGCCCATCGACAAAATCCAGGAGCTCGGCATTGAACGCGGCATGTTGGCCCGATTCCTGCGATACGGCAATCTGGTCATCCGCACTGCGGCCACCGAGGGGGCGGTCGTATTCGATTATCATCCCCGCCCAGTCGAAGCCCACGACATCATCCGCAAAGAGATGACCCGTCTCGAAAAGTTCGGTCTGGCGGAACAGCAGGGCTCGATTCAAAAACAATTGCAGGAGCGATTGCATCTGGGTCTGGAAGAACGCGTCGACGATCGGGCGCTCATGGACACGACGCATGTCAGGAAGATCAAACAACCGCGAAATCTGCCGTTGATCAAACTGTTGGGTCTGCAAGAGGAGCCGGGCAATCGTCTGGTGTGGCGACGCCATTGGTTTGGATTGTTTCTCACCACGATCCCGGCCTTTATCACCACCCTTGTCGGCATTTTCTTTACGGTCTTTTTCGCAAGCAGCGCTCTTTTTTCGGGCCTGCCTGTCGGTGTGCGCACCCTCCTCACCATCGTTGCGGCATTTGCCACGGCGGGCTGCATCTTTTGGTTGTGGTGGCAGTGGGAGGATTGGGAAAACGACCGCTATATCGTCTCGGATCAGCTCATCGAGCGCATCAGCAAAAAACCGCTATGGTTCGACGAACAACGGATCACCCTCAGCGTCGAACGCGTTCAGAATGTCGATTTCAGACGCCCGAATCCTCTGGCTTATCTCTTCGATTTCGGAGATGTCCACATCCAGACCGCTGCGGCGGAAGGATTGGTGGTTTTTGGATTTGTGCCTGCTCCTGATGAGGTTCAATTCGAGATTTTCCATCGAATCAGAGATTATCGGGAAAATATGGAAAAAAGACGCCAGCAAGAGCAGAAAAATGATTTTGTCGATTGGCTGGACGCCTATCATAAACTGGTGACGCAGGAGCAGCATAACCACAACGGCTGAAACGGCTGAGAGGCGCCCCAAACGCCTCTCAAATGGCTTTATACACTTTGGCCAGGCTTTCGCCATAGACGTCGAGCTGCCAGGAGCAGAAATAACCGAAGGGCGTCATCTTCACCTCATAGCCGGTGCTGTCGAGTCGTTGAGCCATATCTATCAGAAATTGGCGGGCAAACTCCGGGGAAGCATTCTCGCCGCCAAGATGCGTAAACGAATGTAATACAATGCGGCGGAATTGCTTTTTGTTGGCCAGCCACTTGAGGTGCTTGAGAAGATGGCGGAAAGTCCGCGCATACGCCTCTTCATCCTTCGCTTCCACCTGAATGAAAGCAATGACGGCATCGGACGCATCGCCCGGTTGGGCCAAAGGCGCATCGGCCAAAGTCTGACTGAACGGCTGCCAGGAAAAAGAACGGGCAAGAAAGGTAAGAACGCGCATGACATTTGCCTCCAATTTGATGATAACTTATGATTGCTCTCCATTATAGCAATCAGACGGCTTTTGACGAATTATTCCACCCCGGGGCCTTGCTGCTATACTATGAAGGATTGCAGCCTCCCCTCCGTGTTCTTTCTGTCATTCTCTCGCCCATAGAATACACTCATCATGGCCCGCCCCCCCCGGGCCGCCTGTCTTTTCGCGCCGGCAGATTACTTTTCCGGAGGCCAATTTATGAATTCCAATGTCAGACACGCACATTCCACGACACGAATCATCACGATTTTCGGGGTTTTGGCAACGACCCTTATTATCCTGATTGTTGTAAATGGCTGGATTGCCGCAACCCGGGTCGGGGCGCAATCCAATACGCCGGAGCCGCAAAAGGTCGAGGATCCCGCTGCGGTCGCTCCGGAATTCAGGCCGGGCATCTACGTCTTCTTCGATTGGGGCAATATGGATCCCGACAGCGCTCCCATCACGGGCGGGCACATGTCGTTCACCTGGAAGACCATCGAGACCGCCCCGGGCCAGTATGATTGGAGTTCTGCCGATGGCTGGATTGCCAAGGAAGCCTCTTATAACAAACCGGTCATCATCGGCTTCCTCTCCTATAACGCCCGGTGCTGCGGCGGTGACGAAGTCCCGCAATTCCTCTACAAACAACATCCCGACATGCGCGTCATCTGTGACGACTCCTGGGCTATTCCCAAATACTGGAGCGACGCCTATCTTTCCGAGCTGGAAAAATTCATCACCGAAGCCGGCCGCCGCTATGACGGCGATCCCCGCATTTCGTTCGTGGAAATCGATGTCGGCATTTATGGCGAGACCAAGCCCGGCAACAATGAACATCATGACTGCCTGGCCGATGCAGGATTGACCAGCGATAAATGGGTGGATACGGTGGAGCGCATCATCGATATTCATCGCCGGGCCTTCAGCAAGACCCCCCTGGTGCTGCAATACGCTCCCGCTTTCGACAACATCAAGGAGCGGCGCGCATTCACGGATTACGCGGCTTCTCGCGGGGTGGGGCTCAAGCATAATGGCCTTCAGCCCGACGCCGACGCCGTCAACATTGATAATCCCAACTATTCCCTCTATGGCGCCGGACAGTATGATCCCATGTACAAATGGTGGCGGGATGTCATCATCGGCTGGGAATCGTATGAATCGCAATACATGACCGGGTTGACCAACACCATGTGGGGCGTTTATAGCGGCCTGGATAAACACGCCGATTACTTTGTCTTCTCCGCAGATCTGGTGGACAAACCGGAAAGGGAGGACATACTGCGTTTTGCCCTGCAACATCTGGGCAAGACCATCGAAAACAGCCCCTCGGCCTGGGTGGCCATGCGCGAGACCGAATACACCTGGTATCCGCAATTCGGCAATTATGATTTTTTCATGGAACAAAATGATGACGTCCCCGGCGGGCGCACTGTGCCCATGTGGAATGTCTCATCTTATCCCGAAGGCCGCTACACCCGCCGCACCGACATCGCCACAAACAATCCCCGCATGTATTTCGACATCGATGACGGGTACCTGCACGACACCCATGAACGCGTCAGACTGAACATAACCTATTACGATCAGGGGACGGACAGCTTTGAGGTCTATTATGACGCCTGGGACAATGCCAACAAACTGGCGGGCCGGGTGCAGAAAAGCAATTCGGGCCAATGGAAGACCGTCAGTTGGGAATTATCCGACGCCCGATTTGGCAACCGTCAGCCGGGCGGCGGCGATCATCCCGGCTCTGATCTAAACATCTATGCTGGCAATGATGGCGATGAGACCATTCACCTGGTGCAGGTGGAGCGATTGGACCTGCCCGCCCGGCCCGCTCCCACGGCCACGCCCGTCTTTCACCCCCAGCCCACCCCTACATGGACGCCTGAACCCAGCGGCTTCCGCCATTTTGTTTATTATCGGCAAGGCTCAAACGGCTATAACCGCGCCGCCGACGCCTTCATCAACAAATGGTCAGAAAACAGCAACTACGGCAATAGCGCCACGCTGCGCGCCCGCTCATCCAAATCTCAACGGGCGCTGCTGAAATTCGATGGCGTCAGCCTGCCGGCGGGCGTTACGCTGGACAAAGCCAAATTGCAGATCTACGCTAAAAGCCGCAGTAACGACGCCAATTACTATGTCCGCACCTTCGACATGCAAACCGCCTGGGATGCAAACTCCGCCACATGGAAACGGGCCAGCAGCAGCGCCAGTTGGCAAAAAGACGCTTTCAGCGTCGACGATTATGTCACGCCTTACACCGATTTCCAATTTGTTATCGGGGTTGATCGCTGGGTGGAGCTGGATGTAACGGACATCGTTCGCCGCTGGCTGCAAGATCCCGGCAGCAATCGCGGCATGTTGCTGGATATCTACAGCACAGCCGATGTGGCGGTGGACTTTTATTCATCGGAAGCGCCGGATGTCAACCTGCGCCCGCGGCTGGTGCTGGAATATCTGGACCCGAACTACGTTCCCCCCACCGCCACGCCCACGCCCGACCGCACCGCCACGCCCACCTCGCCGCCGCCCGTCACATCACGCGATCTCACAGCCTTCCGCGGCAGTCCCACCATCGATGGCGACCTGAGCGACTGG